>JAJZTL010000007.1 GCA_021848965.1 Pseudomonadota bacterium | reverse complement strand
TCCGATCTAGAGCGGCACAGCCCTATTAGTCAGATTACAGTGAATGAAGTGATGGAATGCTATAACCTTCGTATTTATAACAATTGCATGAAAATTCTCTGAACCGTAGGGGCGAATAATATTCGCCCGAAAATTTATTAACAATGAGGGTTTAAGTAATGAAAGAAACTATTTTGGTGATAAATTCTGGTTCATCGAGTATCAAGTTTTCCATTTTTACTTGTAGCACATTGGAGTTGCTCTATCATGGAGAAATTAAAAATATTTTAGAAAAACCTCAACTAAACGTTTTTGATGAATATCATCATTTATTATTTAAACAGTCGATTTCCTTACAAAAGCAGAAATCGCCATTGAATTATTTATTTGATTGGTTAGAACATTTAAAAAATCAGCTAAAATTAATAGCAGTTGGGCATCGGGTGGTTCATGGAGGAAGTTATTTTTCTGGTCCAACATTGATTACAGAAGAAGTGATTCAAAAAATGGCTTCACTCAATAGTTTAGCACCTCTGCATCAAGCTCTTAACATTGAACCCATTAAGATTATTTGCAAACATTATCCGCAACTAATACAAGTCGCTTGCTTTGATATGACATTTCATCACACACAAGATAAATTAGCACAGCTTTTTGCTATTCCTCGAGCATTAACTTCGGAAGGAATAATCAGATATGGTTTTCATGGGATCTCTTATGAGTATATAGCATCTGTTTTACCAAAATACCTTGAAAAGAAAGCAAATGATAAGATTATTGTTGCCCATCTTGGGCAAGGAGCCAGTATGTGCGCGATGAAAAATCGCAAGAGTGTGAGTACTACAATGGGATTCACTGCATTAGATGGTTTAATGATGGGCACGCGTTGTGGAACCATTGATCCGGGAGTTATTTTGTACTTACTTCGAGAAAAAAAGATGTCAGTTAAAAAAGTAAATGCGTTATTGTATCAAGAATCCGGCTTATTAGGTGTTTCTGGTATTAGCAGTAATATGCATGAACTTCTATCAAGTACAGAGCCCCATGCTGCAGAGGCTGTTGAATTATTTTGTTCTCGTGCTGCCAGTCAATTATCTGCATTATGTGCAACATTACAAGGTTGTGATGCTATTATTTTTACGGCAGGAATAGGAGAGAATTCAGCTATTATTAGAAAGAAGATTTGCAATCAATTACAATGGTTAGGTGTATTTATAGATGAGGATTCTAATGAAAAAAATGCATCAATTATCAGTAAGCTTAACAGTAGAGTGCTGGTTGCTGTTATTCCTACCAATGAAGAGCTGATTATTGCAAAACACACACAACATTGTATTATTAAAGTTTAATGCGGAGAATAATAATGGATAAAATTATAGAACAGTTAAAGAAATACGTGCGTGCAGCTAACTACCTTTCTGCTGCGCAGATTTATTTAATGGATAATTTTTTGCTGAGCAAACCTTTATCTTTCAATGATATTAAACCTAGATTATTAGGACATTGGGGAACATGTCCTGGTATTAATTTTATTTATGCTCATCTCAATTATCTCATCAAAAAAAATCAAACGCCGGTTATGTTTATTTTGGGACCCGGGCATGGGTTTGCAGCATTGCAAGCTAACCTATTTATTGAAGAAACCTTGAAAACTTATTATCCGCAAGCAACGCATAACTATGCAGGTATACAATATATAATAAAAAACTTTTGTTGGCCTTATGGATTTCCCAGCCATTCTAGTCCAGGAGCCCCTGGTGTTATCTTGGAGGGTGGGGAATTAGGATATGCTCTTTCAACTGCTTATGGAGCTGCATTAGATAATCCTGACACACTTGTCGCTTGTGTTATTGGTGATGGTGAAGCTGAAACAGGTCCTACTGCAACAGCTTGGCATTTAAATAAATTTATTGATCCAACAACAAATGGCGTTGTTTTACCCATTCTTCACCTTAATGGTTACAAAATTTCTGGCCCTACTATTTTTGGTCGAATGACGAATAAAGAGTTAAAGTCGCTTTTTTTCGGTTATGGTTATGAGCCTTTTATTGTGGAAGGAAACTCTATTTATGAAAAAATGCTCAATACATTGGAGCAGTGCTATACCTTGATTCAAGAATGGCGAAACAATAGACAAACTGCTCGTCCACCCATGATTATTTTAAAAACACCGAAAGGTTGGACAGGCATTAAAACATTACGTGGATTAAAAATTGAAGGAAATTATTCTTCCCACCAGGCTGTAATTTCTGATGCTAAAACAGACACCCAAGAATTACGCGCCTTAAATAAGTGGTTATGCTCCTATGAGTTTAATCATTTATTTGATGCCAAAACGGGATTTATTGAAGATATAGTGAATCTTCTACCCGATAAAGCTCTGAGAATGGGGGCTAACAATCATACTTACGGTGGCGCGATTGTAAAAAATTTAAATCTTCCAGATATTAAGGTATTAGCAGAAGATGCAACTCAGCCAGGTACAGTAGGATCAAGCAGTATGCGATTTGTTGGCAATTATCTCAACAAAGTCTTTCAATTAAATCACTCATCCAACAATTTTCGCCTTTTTTCGCCAGATGAAACCTATTCTAATAAATTGGATAAAGTTTTTGAGACAACTGCACGAGCTAATCTACAACCAAAAAAATCATGGGATCACGATAGTTCTGTTGATGGACGTGTGATTGAAATGCTCAGTGAACACTCTTTACAAGGTTTAACTCAAGGCTATATTTTAACGGGTAGGCATGCGATTTTTGCTTCTTATGAAGCATTTATTCAAATTGTTTCCAGCATGGCCGATCAATATATGAAATTTTTGAAAGTAGCTCAAAATTTTTCTTGGCGAGGAGAGGTTCCTTCACTCAATTATATTTTAACTTCATCAGGATGGCGACAAGAACACAATGGGTTTTCTCATCAAAATCCAGGGTTTATTTCAAATTTATTGGAGAAAAATGGCGATTTTGCACGTGCTTACTTTCCACCGGATGCTAATAGTACATTAGTGGTTCTCGATAAATGTCTTCAATCACGAAATTTTGTAAATGTGATTGTTGCAGGAAAAACATTAGAACCTCGTTGGCTGACTCCTGAACTAGCAAAGATTGAATTAAAGGAAGGATTAATGATTTGGGATTTTGCCAGTGATTCCGATCCTGATATAGTTATGGTTGGTATCGGCGACTATGTTTCTAAGGAGGCTCTAGCCGCAATTACAATCATCAAACAGGAAACACCGCGAGTAAAAATTCGTTTTGTTAATGTTATTGAATTATCTGCTATTGGATTAGGTTATTCGGGCTCTCTCACTGAGAAGCAATTCGAGGCCTTTTTTACAAAAGATAAGCCTGTTATTTTAAATTTTCATGGATATCCTGCGGTGATAAAACAGCTTTTATTTTATTATGGCAATACAAAGCGTTTCTTTATTCATGGCTACGTTGAAAATGGTTCAACAACAACACCTTATGATATGCACATTCGTAATCAAACTAGTCGATGGCACTTGGCTCAAGAAACTTTTTCTCTGCTCGCAGAACGAGGCGTTATTCCCACAGAAACAGCAAACCAATTACATGGAAAATATCATCAAAAATTTATTGAACATACTGACTATATTAAACGTTATGGTGTTGATCTTGATGAAATCACTTCATGGAAATGGGAGTAATACAACAGAAATCACAGCGCAGAAAACACGGCACCCAAATTTTTTCTGAAAGGAGTTTTACAATCCTTTTAACTTTTTAATGTTATCCAACGAGGTCTATGACGCCAAGCGCACGCAAAGAATAGATTCATTTAGGCGCATTTAATGTTTTAGTTGGAATTATTAATTGCTTGTCGTAGGGTTTTCATGGCTACGGAGTAATCTTCGGCCTCAAACAAAGCAGATCCTACTATAAATGTATCAACGCCGGCTTTAGCAAGACTGGCTATATTGCTTGCTTTGATTCCACCATCGACGCGTAAAGAAATAGGCAAAGATTTATTTTGAATGCGTTGATATACATCGGCAACTTTATTTAACATGCTATGAATAAAAGGTTGCCCTCCAAAACCTGGATTGACAGTCATAATGAGAATTTGGTCTAGTTTTTCTAGAATGTAATCGAGATAATCTAAGGGTGTCGTTGGATTGAGAGTGATTCCTGCTTTGCATCCCAGTGTTTTAATTAATGTAATGCTGCGATCAAGATGTTCGGTGCTTTCTGGGTGAATATTGATGCTAGAAGCGCCCGCTTTGGCAAAGGCGACAATTAAATCATCAACTGGTTTAACCATAAGATGTACATCCATTGGAACAGAGAGGCCATCTTTTTTTAGACATTCACATATTCGAGGACCCAATGTCAGATTGGGTACGTAGTGATTATCCATGACATCAACATGAATTTCGTCCGCTCCTGCTGCAACGATGGCTTTGGCTTCTCTTCCTAAATGAGCCCAATTAGAAGATAGAATAGAGGCTGATATTTTGATTGTGTTCATTAGATGTTTTCTCCTAGAGATTTTGATGTCATTTTATGATAGTAGGACAAAATTTCTTTTGCAGCCACATCCCATGTTAATTCAGATAATTCACGCTTTGCATGTTGCAGCATTTCTTTTTTGATTGCAGGGTAGTCCAACAATGCCATAATTTTGTTTGCTAATTGGTCAATGTCCCAATAATCTACAGTGAGTGAATTGGTCAATACTTCCGATACGCCTGATTGTTTTGAAATTACTACAGGGACTCCGTGTGCAATGGCTTCTAAGCAGACAATGCCAAAGGGTTCTGAAACACTTGGCATAACGTATACATCACTTAACTGATAAAATTTATCTACTTCATCACGTTTGAGAAATCCTGTGAAGTGTACGTGAGAAGAAATGCCTAAACGTGCACAGGTATCAATGGCATACGGTAGTTGATCTCCCTCGCCTGCAATAATAAAATCAACATCTTGTCGATGAGATAAAATTTTTTCAGCTGCTTTAATAAAATAATGCGGGCCTTTTTGTTCTGTGACACGTCCTAAAAATAAAACGATAAAGTGATCATTATGCCATCTTGATAAGGTGGGTAAAGAATCAGATGTTGATGTTGTTGCCCTGTGGCCATTATAAACCACTGCAATTTTTTCAGGTGAAATATTATAGGTTTGGATAATTCTTTGTTTAGTGTATTGACTAACGGTAATAATTAAATCAGCTTGACGTAAGCCTTGCTCTTCAATTGCTTGTGTTGCTGGATTTGGAGCTTGTGAACAACGATCTTGCTCTAATGCATGCACATGAAAAATTAGTGGTTTCCCACTAATTTTTCTTGCCTCAATTCCAGCTAATATGGTTAGCCAATCATGAGCATGAATCAAGTCATGATTGGTTGTTCGAGCAATAGTCGCGGCTTCATGTGCATAGCGATGTACTTCAGACCATAAATCACTGCCATAGAGAGAAATACTCGTATTGCTCTTATGAAATGTATATTGTTCTGGGGCACAATAAGGTCTCAACAGTGAGTCAACTAACTCAATATGAATTAGTTCGCTGCTTTCATCATGCTTTAATGCTTTCTTATACTGCAAGCGTTTTTCATGCAGACATTCCGGCGTATTTTGATCTGGATGCAAAAAGGGTAGCACAAGGGTAACTTCAACCTGTTGGTCTAATAACCCTTGTACAATTCCGTGGCAAGCGATGCCTAATCCGCCACTGATAACTGGGGGAAATTCCCAGCCAAACATCAAAGCTTTCATTTTTTTAACAGATTAACAGCCTTTTCACGTTCCAAAACGGCCGAAATGTAGCTGGAATAACTCCATGATAAGTCACTTGCACTGGCTTGGGCGCCACTGAAGCGATCAATTTGCTCTGACATATGCATTCTGCTGTTATCATCGTAAGTTACACAATGATCTTTTATTATCTCTAAAATGGCATCAGCATCTTGAAATAAGTGCTCAATCAACGCTGAAAAATAAGGGCTTGATGATTGAATGGTATCATTGAGTGGCACTTCAATTCCTGGAGCTACTTGATGAAAAAATTGTTGTACTAAAAAATTAACAAGAATTTTTTTACCAGACAGTAACTCTTTAATAATTGAGTAGTACAGTGCGGCTAATAAGTTTGAACATAAAAACCAGGGATTGCCATAAATGGAACGATTACCATCATAAATATCAATTTCATAGCGTCCAATTAACCATGCTCGACAATGCTTGTCTTTGATGTGACGTGCGACATTGATTTGATAAAGATCTTTGAAAACACTACGTACATAAAATGCGGTGCTCAATACGCGTGATTGGGTAACCGCAAACTCATCATCTGAACCCTCAAGTTGGCCATAAAATATCGAAATTAGTACTGACATATCAATGCCACCACCTTGCTGGTTTTCTGCTTTAGGTGTTTCAAAATAATAACCTAAATGCTCATGCCAGTGTGTTTCTAACATGTTAGCAATATGGAGCGCTGTATTTCTGTAGTAAGCTGCGGCGTTTATGTCTCCCAATCGTTCTGCTAAAACAGCACCTATCAACAAGGCTGAGCGTTGCATGAACCTAACTGAAAAATGATTACCGCTCAATTCTTCCCACATGTTCACAGAGGGTGCTGACCATAAAGTCGCACAGTACTCTAAATTTGCCTTTAATAAACTCTTAGGATTAGGATTATAAATTCTTTCTACAAGCGCTATGTCTTCCTCTTTGCCCTCATCCAATAAAATGGTGGCTATTTTAGTTAATGCAATAGCTTGGTCACCAGAGCTCGCTATCTGTGGTCGTCCCCAGTCCCCTGTCCAGAGGGTTCCATCCACATTGAATTTAGGTTCTCCTAATACATCAATGCCATTGAGCCAAGGTTGTGATTGTACTTTTTCGACGAAATCTAAATAAGTGATTAAAATTTCGCGATAGTAAGCTTTTCTCTTCTTATCAGTACATCTCACATAAAGATCAGCAACAGCATTAATAACGATTGCTCCATCACGAACCCAGTAAAAATAATAAGCTTGGCTGAATTCATTGTTCGGAAGTGCCGGAGCGGCAATTACTGCCCCTGGCATAGCAACGACGACATCATTATTCTCAACTCGTGTTAAGGAATGTGATGCAGTAGCAATGTTTTTCAACATATTGTCAATGACCGCTTCAACATCTTCCGGAGAAAATGGAGCTTTTGGTGCTGTTATTGTGTTTGTAAGTTTAGCCATATTCAATTCTCACTTATCTTTGTTTGTTATCTTTATTTATTAAATACGTCCCCGTAAGTCTCTTATCACATTTTGGAAATTAATGTAAGCGGTATAGGGATCATTATAGGGACTAAAATATTTATGTACATCGCCATCAGCAAAAAATTTTGTGCACATATAATAAAAATGATCGGACGTTAATAGCGAACGCCATGTGTTAATGAGTTCGGAATTATTGGTTGCTTTTACTTGGGTTTCTAGTTCATAGACACTTTTTAAAGCGTCCTCTTGTAGTTCATTACCTCTCCATGCACTCAGATCTCGTTCCATGTCTGCCCAAGAATATAACTCATGAATATCTAACTCACCACGTACGGGATAGGATTGTATTACCTCGTTTGGGGTGGAAAACTTGAAATCGGTGTGTTCTAAAATATTTCTGGGTAAGGCTTCGAGAAAAGAAAAAATGCCTTTATCTTCCCATTGGTGCTCTCCAAAAGTTTCATAATCCATAAAAAGATTAATAATTTCGCCATTGCCTGCTGTTTGATGTATCCATGAGGAAAATTTTTCGGCCATTAAAGGGTACTCTATCCAGTCAGGATTTGAAAAGCGAAATGCAATATCATCAGATAAAGGATAGTTTCGACATAACAATTTAAGATCTTTTGTTCCAGTAGCATGATAAATAAAGTTAGGGCTGCGCCAACCCAAAACTTTTTCCGCGCCTTCTGCTAGAACAAGTTTATATCCCAAAGATTCAATTAATTTAGCTAAATCATTGTTATAAATTAACTCAGTATTTCGAAAGCTTGTTGCTGCTTGTCCAAATTCTTTTTTTATGAGTTGATGATGCTGTTCTATTTGTGCCAAAAATTCTTGAGGTGAGAATAAAAAACTCAAACTGTGGTAATAGGTTTCATTCAGCATTTCCACACAGCCTGTATCGACTAAACGCTTAAAAGAATCCAGCACTTCCGGACAGTATTTTTTAAATTGTTCAATAGCTATCCCGCTGATAGAGTATGCTATCTTAAAGCGTTCTTGATTTTGCTGAATTAGTTTTAACATTAAGGCATTAGCGGGCAAATAACACTTATGCGCAACTTTTAGCAAAATAGCTTTGTTTTTTTCATCATCATAGTAAAAAGGTTGCTGTCCAATATCAAAATAGTGGTAAGAACGAAGTCGATAGGGTTGATGAACCTGAAAATAAAAACATACGGAAGGCATAGATTATTTAAGACCTCTTGTATAAGCTAAATTCATTGTATCGTAGATTTGTTATTTATTCCAACTTCAAATTTTAGAGATCCATAACCGCATCTCTTCATGGAAAGCTGGGCCTATTTCGGCATGTCTCAAGGCAAACTCTACATTTGCCTTCATATATCCTAATTTAGAGCCGCAATCATAACGTTGTCCATTGAAAAAAAAGGCTTCAACTGGTTGCAGATGAATGAGTTTAGCAATCGCATCTGTCAATTGTATTTCATTATTACAGCGTGGACTTGTTTTCTCTAAACAATCAAATATTTCAGAGGTAAAAATATAGCGTCCAATAGCCGCAAAGTTTGAAAATGCTTCGTCTAAAGAGGGCTTTTCTATGATAGCTTTTATACGATTCTTCTGATTTTCAGTATTTACAACATCAACAATCCCGTATTTATTTACATCTTGGTCAGGAACAGTTTGGACTGCAACATAAGAATGTCCTGTTTGCTCATATTGTTGAACTATTTCGGATAAGCAAGGAGATGTTGTATCGTCAATAAGATCATCAGCTAATAAGACAGCAAAGGGTTCATTTCCAACAATATGCTTTGCACATAATATTGCGTGTCCTAGCCCCAAAGTCTCTCGCTGATGCACATAAGAAAAATGAATATTGGGAGGAACAATGGATTGCAACATATCATATTGCTCTTTTTTGCCTTGTTCTAATAGCTTTTTTTCTAATTCGTAATGACTGTCAAAATGACTTTCAATCTCATGTTTTCGGCTATTGGTAACAAAAATTATTTCGGTTAAACCTGCTTTTATAGCCTCTTCAACAGCATATTGAATTAAAGGTTTGTCAACAATAGGCAGCATTTCTTTTGGACTAGCTATGGTAGCAGGTAAAAATCGAATTCCCATTCCAGCAACAGGAAATACAGCTTTTTTTACAGAAAAATTCATTTGATTCCAAAAAGATTCGATTTATTATTTAAGTTTTGTACTCAGTGCAGTGTATTGTTGATTAATTTTTGATTAAGTTTTAGGCGGAAAACTAATAACAAAGTCTACAGCGAAACAAATAATACTACCATTCTCTCTTTTTTTAAATATATTTTTTGAATAAAAATATTTGTGGCTTGTCGGTTTTGAGCAGTTTTTTCCAGCTTTATAACAAAAATGTGATTTTACTAATTTATGCTTGACGCTATTTAATTTGGGTATATACTGTGTCTTACATTATGTTAATTTTCACTGGAGCTTTTAATGAAAAGAAAAGCTGTATTTGTTGATTCCGACGGTGTTATTAATGCTGCCATTGTCCGTGATGGGAAAGCTTATGCTCCAACCACAGTGGCTGAATTAGAGATTCCTGCGGAAGTCAAGCCTGCGTTGGATCGTTTGAAAAAAGAGGGATTTCTTTTGTTATGTGTAACCAATAAACCTGATGTGGCTCGAGGGTTAATGACGCAAGCCAATGTTGATGCGATTGTAGCCAAATTACGTCAAGAATTGCCACTCGATGATGTTTTTATGTGCCTGTCCCCTGATACAAGTGCCCCCTGTTATAAACCTAATCCTGGTCTTATTCTTGAAGGTGCTGAAAAATACGATGTTGATGTCAAACAAAGTTATATGATTGGAGATCGCTTTCGTGATGTCGGGGCGGGAAAAAATGCAGGTTGTAAGAAGACCATATGGATTAATCGTCATTATAATGAACCCGATCCTAATCCCCCAGCAGATTTTACCGCTAATTCTCTTAAAGAAGCCGTTGATTGGTTATTAACCTTAGAAGCAAAAGGAAACGAATAATAATGAGTACACAACAACCTACTGGCAATATTGAACAAATTGCTATTAACACCATTCGTACATTATCTATTGATGCAGTGCAGAAGGCCAACTCTGGCCATCCTGGAACGCCTATGGCATTAGCTCCTGCAGCGTATTATTTATGGCAAAACTTCTTGAATTACGATCCAAAAAATCCTATTTGGCCCAATCGAGATCGCTTCGTGCTGTCCAATGGTCATGCATCGATGTTGCTTTATTCTCTCTTGCATCTAGGTCAAGTTCAGAGAGTTACAGATGACTATAAAGTTTTAGATCAACTGACCGTTCCGTTAGAAGATATTAAGAATTTTCGCCAACTTGATAGCCGTTGTCCTGGACATCCTGAATATCGTTGGACTTCAGGAATAGAAACAACTACAGGACCTTTAGGTCAAGGTATTGCTAACAGTGTGGGAATGGCCATTGCAAGCCGTTGGCAACAAGCTTTTTTTAACCGTCCTGGTTTTGAACTATTTAATTATAACGTTTATGCATTTTGTGGTGATGGTTGTTTAATGGAAGGCGTTGGTTCTGAAGCTGCTTCAATGGCAGGCCATTTAAAACTATCCAATTTATGCTGGATTTATGACAACAATCATATCACGATTGAAGGTTCTACGGATATTACTTTTACAGAAAATGTTGCAGAACGCTTTAAGGCTTATGGATGGCATGTGCTGCATGTGGCGGATGTCAATGATTTAACTGAGTTAAAACAAGCTTATCAAGCAGCACAAAAAGAAGATAAACGTCCTACATTAATTATTTTAGATACTCATATTGGCTATGGTTCTCCTGACAAACAGGATACAGCTGCTGCGCATGGTGAAGCCTTAGGTGAAGATGAAATCCGTTTAGTCAAACGTTTTTATGGTTGGCCAGAAGATGAGCACTTTTTAGTGCCGGATGGAGTCATTCAACATTTTAAAGAAGGATTAGGTGCTCGTGGTCGTGCATTAACGACGAAATGGGAAGAGTTATTTGCAGCGTATGAAAAAGAATATCCTGAATTGGCTAAGATGCTGCATCAAATGCAACAACGTGAAATTCCAGATAATTGTGATCAGCATTTACCTGTTTTTCCTGCTGATGCTAAGGGTGTTGCGGGCAGAGATGCTTCACACGTTGTACAAAACATTTTAGCAAAAGAAATTCCTTGGCTTAATGGCGGATCGGCGGATTTATCGCCTTCAACCAAAACATTGCTAGATTTTTCTGGGGCAGGTGATTTAACAACGACAAATCCTTTTGGCCGTAATATGCATTTTGGTCTGCGTGAACATGGCATGGCGGCCATTTGTAATGGCTTAGCATTGAGCAAAATACGCGTATTTGCATCGACTTTTTTAATTTTTAGTGACTATGCACGGCCATCAATGCGTCTATCAGCATTAATGGAAATACCGGTTATTTATATTCTTACGCATGATTCTATTGATGTGGGTGAAGATGGTCCTACCCATCAACCTGTTGAGCAGTTGCTTGCGTTGCGCGCAATTCCTAATTTTATCGTTATGCGACCTGCCGATGCGAATGAAGTAGTAGAAGCCTGGCGAACTCTATTAAAATTTAAACGACAGCCTTGTGCATTGATATTAACACGTCAAGCATTGCCAACAATTGATCGAACACAGTATGGTTCGGCTGCTGGAGTAGCTCAAGGGGCTTACGTTTTAGCGGATAGTGCCGATAAAAAACCACAGGTAATATTATTAGCAACAGGAAGTGAGGTTTCACTTTGCTTAAATGCTTACGAGCAATTAAAAAAAGAAGGAATTGCCGCCCGTGTGGTGAGTATGCCCTCATTAGAATTATTTGAAAAGCAAACACAAGCCTATAAAGACAGTGTGTTACCGCCAGAGATAAAAGCACGTGTTTCGGTTGAAGCGGCAAGTGTTATTGGCTGGGAGCGTTATGTTGGTTCAGAGGGAAGCTCAATAGGCATGCATACATTTGGTCATTCTGCACCGATGAAAGATGTTCAGAAATTATTTGGTTTTGTACCTGAAAATATTGTTACTGAAGCCAAAAAGCAGATTAAAAAATTTAATTAAGAATTATTAATAAGGGGAAAGTATGAAAACAAGTCGATTAAAGGCTCTAGGGCACTGTCATCAATCTGTTTGGCTAGATTTTATTCGCCGTAATCTTATTGAAAGTGGCGATTTAGCAAAATTAGTTTCGGAAGATGGCATCACCGGCGTTACGTCAAATCCTTCTATTTTTAAAAATGCTATTGCAGCGAGCACAGATTATGATGAAAATATGTTGCTGCTTTTTAAAAATGCAGATCTATCAATTAAATCAATTTACGAACAGTTAGCTATTCGTGATATTCAATCTGCTGCGGATATTTTACGCCCCATCTATGATAAGACGAATAAAATTGATGGTTATGTGAGCATGGAAGTTTCTCCTGAATTAGCACACGATACGCAAGGAACCATTACCGAAGCAAGAAGATTATGGCAAGCAGTTGATCGTCCTAACTTACTCGTTAAAGTTCCTGGAACGGTAGAAGGTGCAGTGGCTATTCGAGAATTAATTTCTGAAGGCATTAATGTTAATGTTACTTTGTTATTCTCAATTGATGCTTATCAACGAGTTGCCGATGCTTATATGGAAGGGCTCGAAAGACGATTACAAGCTAAAAAACCGATTGATCACATTGCCAGTGTTGCAAGTTTTTTTGTGAGTCGTATAGATGCTTTAATTAATACTCAAATTGATGCAGTAAAAAATAAAACATCTGAACTCATAGCTGTTAAAGGTACCATTGCTATTGCTAATGCTAAAATGGCATACCAACGTTTTAAAGCCATGAAAGAAACACCTCGCTACAAAGCATTAGCAGCGCAAGGGGCACAACCACAGCGTTTGTTGTGGGCGAGTACTAGCACAAAAGATTCTGCTTATTCAGATGTTTTATATGTGGAGTCATTAATTGGCGCTGAAACTGTTAATACTATTCCGCCTCAAACGATGAATGCTTTTCGTGATCATGGTAAAGTTTCATCAGGAAAAATTGAGCAAGGATTAGTAGAAGCTTATACTGATTTACAAGTATTAGAACGTTATGGTATTTCATTAGATGCTGCGACTAAAGCGCTGCTCGATGAAGGTATTACTTCATTTAAAGAAGCTTTTCAGGAATTATTAAATGCTGTGGCTGAAAAGAAAAAAGCATATGATGCGACAGCAAATTTAACATCAAAATTTGCTATCAAGTATAGTGCGCCAGAGAATCAAACGGCTATTACACAAGAGATAGCTCAATGGCAAAAAGAGCAAAATGTGGGTCGTTTGTGGTCAGCTGATAGCGCATTATGGACGCATACAGATGAAAACCATTGGGCTGGATGGTTACATGTCGCTGATTCTGAACAAGAACAAGTGGCACAAATTAGTGCTTTGGCTAATGAGCTGCAAGGCGAGGGAATTAAGCATGTTGTTGTGCTTGGTATGGGAGGATCCAGTTTATGCCCAGCAATGCTCGCGTCTATTTTCCCTAAAGCACTTGGGTTTCCGCAATTGCATGTTTTAGATTCGACGGATCCATCACAAATAAAACACTTAGAAGCGCAATTGGACTTGAGCAAATCGGTATTTATTGTTTCAAGTAAGTCTGGTTCTACATTAGAACCCAATATTTTTGAACAGTATTTTAGCCAACGCTTAAAAGCTGTACTTGGACGTGGTAATGTTGGCGATCGTTTTATTGCTATTACCGATCCCAATACCAAACTCAGCGCATTAGCTGTCGAACAAAATTTTAGAGCTACATTTTTAGGGGTACCATCTATTGGTGGACGTTATTCGGCTCTCTCAAATTTTGGTATGGTGCCTGGTGGCCTCATGGGTATTGATCTTAAAGATTTTTTACAACATGCCGAAGCGATGATGCAAGCTTGTATGCATAGCAATGTAGAAGATAATCCAGGGGTTATGCTAGGCATAATTTTGGGTGTATGTGCTAATCAAGGCAAAAATAAAGTAACGTTAGTCGCTTCTCCAGAAATTTTAGCGTTAGGAGCATGGTTGGAACAATTGTTAGCTGAATCTACCGGAAAGGTAGGAAAAGGTTTAATACCTGTTGATAATGAACCATTAGCTGACCCAACTTTTTATGGTAAAGATCGTGTGTTTGCGTATATTCGTCTTGATTCTGCACCAGATAAGCAACAAGATTTGGCTATTGAGAAACTAGAGAAAGCTGGCCATGTTGTTGTGCATCTCCATCTTGCTGACAAATCGCGGCTAGCTGAACAATTATTTCAATGGGAAATTGCAACCGCTGTTGCTGGAAGTGTAATTGGTATTAATGCTTTTAATCAACCGGATGTGGAATCAGCGAAAGTACGTGCATTACAGTTAGCACAGCAGTTTGATAAAGATGGCTCAACCCCACAGCAATCTGCGTTGTGCAGTGATCATGGCTTAATGGCGTTTTCTCCTGTTGTAGAGAAAAGTGATAGCGTCATCGATTGTGTACGCTCTTTATTGTCTCTAATAAAACCAGATGATTACGTAGACATAGCGGCATTTATTGAAATGTCAGATGAGCATCATCAGATTTTACAAGAAATACGAACGTTAATTCGTGATGGAAAAAAAGTGGCAACTTGTTTAGGTTTTGGCCCACGTTTCCTTCACTCAACTGGACAAGCTTACAAGGGTGGCCCAAATACAGGAGTATTTATTCAGTTGACGGCTTCACACAATGGAGATGCCGATCTTCCTGTTCCAAATCATCATTATACCTTCGGTTTTGTTATCAATGCACAGGCCGAGGCTGATTTTGAGGAATTAGTGAAAAGAGAGAGACGTATTTTACGCCTACACTTAGACAATAATGTTAAGGCAGGATTAGTAAAACTGAAAGAAATGATTCAAGAAATTTTAAGAGGAGCAAAATAATGCAAATTGGTATGATTGGTTTAGGAAAAATGGGCGCAAATATGGTAGCGCGTTTACAACGTGATGGCCATTCTTGTGTTGTTTATGATGTAAATTCTGCAGCTGTTGACGCACTTGTTAAGCAAGGAGCAACGGGCGCTTATTCTATAAAAGAATTTGCTGAAAAGTTACAAACTCCACGCGTAGCTTGGGTTATGGTTCCAGCAGGAGCACCAACGGATGCTTGTATTCAATCATTAATGGATCATTTCAGTGCGGGAGACACTGTCATTGATGGTGGTAATTCTTTTTATCAAGAAGACATTCGACATGCAAAAATGTTGGCAGACAAAGGCATTCATTTTGCTGATGCGGGCACAAGTGGCGGTGTTTGGGGTGTTGACCGAGGTTACTGTTTGATGATTGGTGCAGAAAAAGACACCTTTGCTCATTGTGAACCTATTTTTAAAACATTGGCTCCTGGTATTGGTGATATTTCTCGAACACCAAATTTCAAAGCAGGTAGTACAGCAGAGCTGGGATATTTACACTGTGGACCTGTGGGGGCAGGGCATTTTGTCAAAATGGTTCACAATGGCATTGAATATGGCATTATGCAAGCCTACGCTGAAGGATTTGATGTTCTGAAAGGAGTTGCTGGAGAGGAAATTCCTGCAGAACGTCGTTATGACTTGAATATGAGTGAAATTGCTGAACTATGGCGACGCGGTAGTGTTATTGGATCTTGGTTACTAGATTTAGCATCGATGGCTTTTGCTGAAAGTCCTGCTTTGACTGAATATACTGGTTACGTACAAGACTCAGGAGAAGGTCGTTGGACGGTAAATGCAGCAATTGAAGAAGCTGTTCCTGCTGAAGTATTAACAGCGGCATTGTATACTCGTTTTCGTTCGCGAGAACAGCATACGTTTGCTGAAAAGGTATTATCAGCTATGCGCTTCAAGTTTGGCGGTCACATTGAACTCAAAAGTGGAGATTAAATAATCTATGAATAACAGTGCAGATAAGGGCATGGCCCAACCAAAACCAACTATTCCGTTTACTTTGGTTATTTTCGGTATTACAGGAGATCTGAATAAACGCCTGCTCTTTCCTGCTGTTTGCAATTTGGGTGGAGCGGGATTACTCGATAGTAATTTTCATGTTATTGGTTTAGGTGGAGACGATTTTACGAATGATGCATTTCGTGATCGTTTAAAACAGGATATTCAACAGTTTGTTCCTAATCCGCCTGCATCAAAATTTGGTCTATCCATTATAAATTCGGTAGATTATGTAAAAGGCGATTTTTCAGATGTCGCCTTATATGCCCAGTTGAAACAACAATTGGATGTGTTGCAAACTGAAAAAAAGGCGAGCCAAAATGTCTTATTTTATTTAGCGGTACCGCCCACATTTTTTGGACCAATTACAACTGCTCTGGGTGAGGCTGGCTTGTTAGAACAGCATGATGGTAATTATTTTCGACGTGTTGTGATTGAAAAACCATTTGGCCATGATTTAGCTTCAACAAAAGAACTTAACCAGGCTTTGTTATCTGTTGCAAAAGAAGAGCAAATATACCGTATCGATCATTTCTTAGGTAAAGAAACTGTACAAAATATTATGGCATTGCGTTTTGCTAATGGTATTTTTGAGCCTATTTGGAATCGCAATTATATTGATAGTGTGCAAATTACTGTCGCTGAAACGCTGGGTGTAGAGATGCGAGGAAATTACTATGATCGTACTGGTGCCTTGCGTGACATGGTTCCCAATCATATTCTGCAGGTATTAAGCTTAATAGCGATGGAATCTCCAATTTCTTTTGAGGCAGAAGATATTCAAAACGAGAAAGAAAAAGTATTTCATGCCATTCAGCGTTTAAAACCTGAAGAAGTATTAAAATATGCCGTTCGTGGTCAATATAATGCAGGAATCATTAATGAAGCAAATGTACCAGCTTATCATTCGGAACCGAATGTTTCCTCTAATTCGAGTATAGAAACGTTTGTTGCATTAAGATTGAGCATTAATAACTGGCGTTGGTTAGGCGTGCCTTTTTATATTCGTACAGGCAAACGGATGCAACGTCGTACAAGCGAAGTAGTTATTCGTTTTAAAGCAGCGCCTTCTGTATTGTTTAAAGATATTGAAAACTTCAATATTCCAAATAACTTATTGCGTATTCAGCTACAGCCCAATGAAGGTGTCTCTTTTCGTTTTGCGGCTAAAATTCCTGGCCCGGTAATGAAATTAGGCGAAGTTGATATGAACTTTGAATACCAAGATTATTTTGGCACCTCGAGCTCTACAGGATATGAGACACTATTGTACGATTGTATTAAGGGTGATCATACTTTATTTCCTAGTGCTGATTTGGTGGCTTCTGGTTGGCAAATTGTGCAGCCCGTACTCGATGTTTGGGGGGCTTTAACACCACGTGATTTTCCAAATTATGCAGCGGGTTCGTGGGGCCCTAAAGAGGCTGATGATTTATTAGGTGCTGAAGGTAGACAATGGATTTTATAAAAAACGCCATAAAAACATTTCCCACAGGGAATGATTTATTTCAAGCGGCAGCGGATGATTTCGCTGCTCGCACCTTTCAAGTTATCCAAAAGAAAGGAATATGTAATGTGGTGCTATCGGGAGGAAATACGCCAAAGAAGTTTTTTGATGTTCTTGTTACCCGTACTAACATTCATTGGGATAAAATTCGTTTTTTCTTTGGGGATGAACGTTATGTTCCGATGGACGATCAACAAAGTAATTATCATACAGCTCAGCAATTTTTATTTTCTAAAGTTCCTGTTTCCAAAGAAAATATTTATCCTATTCCGACGCAGCTAACTACCGCGGTGGCCAGTGCTGAAGAGTATGTGAGAATCTTGCGTACATTCTTTAACGGACAATGGCCAGAGTTTGATATTACCTACCTTGGCATGGGAGATAATGGCCATACAGCGTCATTAATGCCTCATACTGATTTAGTAAAAAATTATATTCGTGATCCTGATTTACCTTCATGGGTTGAGGGGATATGGGTGGAAAAATTGAATATGTATCGTATTACCTTGACGCCGCCAGCAATTAACCATAGTGCTTATATTGCTTTTCTTGTAGAGGGTGAAGCAAAGGCTGCGCCTTTAAAAGAAGTGTTAAATAAAACCGACCCGCTACAATATCCGGCGATATTAATTAAAAATGCTGTATGGTTTGTTGATAAAGCAGCAGCAAGTCAATTATAAGTTAATTGTGAGTAAAAATTATGACGGCTAATCCTTTAACGTTGTGTATTGATATTGGTGGAACTGGTATCAAAATGATGATTCTAGACAGTCAAGGTAAGGCATTGACAGATTACCGTCGTGAACTGACACCGCATCCTGCCACACATGAAAAACTTATCGCTTTGATGGAAAAAATGATTCAACAAGAGCCTATTGCTTTTGATCGTATTTCTGCGGGTTTTCCAGGTGTCATGTTGAGTGGAGTGGTTAAAACCGCACATAATTTAGATCCATCTTGGATTGGAAAAAATTTACAAAAAGATCTTGAACAAATAACCGGAAAACCGGTACGTGTTGCCAATGACGCTGATGTGCAAGGTGAGGGAGATATTATTGGCGATGGCATTGAATTAGTGATAACGTTAGGCACAGGTGTTGGCTCAGCACTGTTCATTGATGGCACACTGGTTCCTAACTTGCAATTGGCGCATCATCCGTTTATTGATAATAAAACGTATGAAGAAATTTTAGGTAAAATAGCGTTTGAAGCCAATGGCGAAGTGGTTTGGAATAATTATTTGCAACGTGCAATTAGTCTGTGGGAGCAAACTTTCAATTATCAGCATTTATACTTAGGTGGCGGTTATGCTGAAAAAATCGCATTTGATTTACCTGATAATGCAAAAATTTCAAGCAATATCGCCGGTGTATTAGGTGGCATTAAATTGTGGAATAATGGCCTTTAGTGCGAGCCTCTCCCAATGAAGACATGATCTCCTTCCTCTGTAAGTTTAGCCGTTTCGTTAATACTAGGTTTAGGAATGTCAGGGAATACATTAGAGACATTTTCATGTGCAACTGAAGGTTCCCTATGCTCTTTTCTCATACCAACTTCACAGTCTAAATCTTTTGATAACTTTAAGTCACTTGATAGTTTGTCAAATTTTGCGCGAAGCTGAGTATCTTCTGGGTAAACTTCCAGAATTGTTTTGCAGGTATTCCATTGCTCTTTTTTAATCGCGTTCAATTCTTCATTGCGAATAGAACTTTGAGGAGAGGATTCAAGTGCTGACTGTAAATTATCAAGCCTTCTAAGCAGTAATCGTTCAGCAGTATGAGAGCATTCGTAAGTAATATTTGACATCATATTTTGTAATTTTTCAGTAACAGAAGCTTGCGTTTTAATTAGAGTGTGGATTTGTTGACATTGTTTTAACACTTCTTCAACTTCACGGTGTAAATTACCTTGATTAAGAGCATGAACGCGTGTGGCCATTTTGATTGAAGCAGATAAACTACGTTCTAAATCTGCTAATGTTTGGGTGAGACTATTTCCTTCAGCAATATTTTTATTTAAACGAGAAATGAGATTTTTTGTGATGATTCTTTGGGCCTCCATGTTTGCTGTTAATTGTTCTAAAAGGGTTGATGAATTTTCAGTAATGGGTGTTTGGGGTTTCACATGAGGTTTCTCACCTGAAAGTATGGAAGCAGTATTTTGCGGCAATGATAAATAGCTTTCTCGCGTTGTTTGTTGATCATCGTGTCGAACAAGGTTAGCTAGTATGGAATTTTCTAATGTTTTTTTATCAGTACGTACTGGATCATTGTGTAAAAGCTCATTAAGAATATGTTTTAATTTTTGTACATCTTCTCGTTCTATTAATTGATTTCCTGTGTACCATCCCGTTAGGCCATTCCATAAACGACTAAAAAATCCATTTGAAACACTATAGGTTTTATCGAGACTGACTCGAGCTATGTCTTCTTGGTGCATTAAATTAACGAGGTTAATAGCGGCCCGTAATGATGACTCATTCATTCGTGCATTGGCTTGATTTTGTTTGCTGTCCAATCCTCGAGGGATGATTAACAAGCGCTTTCGCAATGCGCTAAAGTTTTTTGGATCTTGTTGAATCGCTTGATGAGTGGCTTTTCCCATTTGTTCTTCCTGAACTAGTGTGCGAGAGGTATTATAATAGTCTTTTTTGGCATTTGATTCTTTGCCTAAAATAGCCTCATTTCTTGCTACTTCAATTTTTTCGAGCATTTGTCCAAATGAGGCTCTATCTCCTTTAGCTACGCTTTGTCCTGATAATACTGTGCCATCTTTAAGAAAATTTCCAAAAGCTTCTTTTCCTAAAGAAATAGTCGTAACATTAGCTGAATTCGTACATTGGCCGTTTTCATAAAATCGACATTCATAAGAATTTCCTAAAGCAGGAGTCAGCAGAATTGCATCGCCTCGAATCGAATGCTGTTGTTCTGTCCCGATATACACCGTGGGCATTTTTTCACGAAATGACTCTACCTTAAGGTCTGAGCGTGGTTCTGGAACGAGCCCAAAATAAACACCAACAGCATACAAAGGGCGTGCAAACCAGCTAACATCAGGACGATATATTTCTAAGCGTCGCCAGCCAGATGCAAATCCTGATTTACCCCAGAATTTACCTGTTCTCTTTTTACATTGTTCCCCTTCTTCAAATTGTCTATCCTGAAAGATAGTTCGTGCCTTATTTTGTTCATCCCGGCTAATACCATTATAGGCAGCAGTGACAGCATCTCTTATTGTATGAAAGCCATATCTGGCGCCTGCCTCTACTCGCCCTTCAACCTCGATGGCGAGTCCTCCAACAAGGCCTGCCATTAGACCTACCATTGCTCCTTTCATAGGTCCTTTTCCGCCTGCAATGCCTGCAGCTGTTGCCACAGTTCCTACTGCCGCGCCTGCTAGTGTGCTGGCTACGATTGTTTCGCCAATAGCGTTACGCCGTGCCTTTCTGGCCTGACGTAATTCTTTTTCGAGGTTTTGATCTGTTTTGCCTTCAAGCATTTTGTTCAACTCGAGAGTTTCTACAGCAAACTGCCATTCTTTCTTTCGATCAAAAGCAGATAGCTCTGATAAAAATTTTGTTGGATTACTGATATACATAGCACCAAGAATCGCTATTATTTCGTAACAAACCTTTTGCTTATTTTCATCGTTGTGCTTATCTTTATAATCATTATACATTTTCATGAGCAAGAGAAAGTTTTCTCTTTTAAGCATTACATCTAGCGTATCTGCTGCGGCATGAGGCATGAAATCTCTGTTGTAGAATAAACGTGCAACAGTTTTGCGAACTTCAGTGAACTGTGAGTGCAATTCTTCAGGAGTAAAAGGAGGTTTTTTATCCAAAGCATATCGTAAACTTCCAACGTAATCATCTAAAAGTTTTTTCCATTTTTCCCGTTGTTTTGGCGTTGCTGTATTTTTTTCTTGTGCTTGTCGAGCAGATTCTAATAAGGCATGATCAATGGCTTTAACAGGAACCCATGCGCGGTTTTGATAAGCACCTTCTACCGATAAGTTAATGGTTGTTTCTGCGGCTTGAAGTGAAAACCTTTGAGTTCTCTGTCCTGTTTCATCATCTACAACATGATCATAAAATGTTGCAAAATCAGCCGTGTCTCGTCGCGCTTTTTCTTTAATGAGTGTTTCAAGATTGCTTTTTGTTAACGCATATTTGGCTGTCATCATTCCAGCGAAAGCAGGATTGCCTACGAGTGATAGAAGAGAGTTTAAATGTGCTTCTTGTATTTTTTGGATACCAATTTTTTGAGGTGTTTTTTCTTCTTTAGTAGCAGAGGCGCCTAGCTCTAACAGTTCAATTCCTCCTTTTTCATCCCATACTAAAGCATCCAGATATTCTTGATCATTTGCTGCTGAATCATTGGTTAATGTTAATTGTCCACTCTGCAATTGCAGGAAGAGCCAATCAGCTAAAAAAGTTTGTACTTCTTCAGAAGGATGCTCTTTGTAGTGGTCTACTAACTGTATAATTTCATCAATACTGAATGCGGAATAGCGATCAGAAAGTTTTTCGAGTAAACCTAATTGCTCTCCAATACTATGAGTGACTTTTGTTACATCCCTATAAGCCAATTTTGCAACAGAGTTTTCACCTAAATTTTCAGAAACCGCTTGCATAAAGGCAGGATTTCCAAACATGCCTTGTTGGATCCATTGTTTACGTTGTGGAGAATTCGTGGGTATTGTTTCATTAAAGATTGTCCAAAAAACTTTTTCATCTAAATTGCGGTAAAAAGTAACTATTCCTTCGCAAGAGTTGTGTTGAAGGTTAAAACCAGAACGCAGGAATTGTCTGAAAATCTCTCGCAATTCTTGAGGGGGTAAATCATGGCTTAATGATTGAAAATACTGACTTTTTTGTAAGCATTGAAAGTTCTCAGGTATTTGAAAAACTCTTTTGCGAATCTCTTGAGGCATAACTTTAACAATGCTAACAGGTAATTGCTCTATTCGAAAAGATTGGATTTGATTGTCAGAATGGTCAAGTTGATTAGGAACAGAATCAGGAGCATCAGGATTGGAAAGGAAAAAATATGCAGCCCGTACCAGTTGACTCAATTGCACGGTATGGGGGTTGGGGCGAATAAACGAGTCAGTTGTTAAGGCTTGCAATAATTTGAGCATGTCTTCCTTTGAGAAGCCACTCTTGGTTAAATATTTCCATAAGGTGAGTTGCCTTTCCTCGGTTGTTACAAAATAAGATAGGTGACGAGGAGATGTCAGCAATGATGAAACCAAAGCTTGACGTGTTTCTTGGCTCTCTTTATCTGGGCGATTATAGGCATCCATGAATTGCAATAATGCTTCTGTGCTAAAGTGTGAAACTAAATTTTTACAATCTTTGTGAGATAAGAATGGTTGAATTTCGAGTATAACTTTTTGAATTCTAGTGAGTAGAAAATTAGATTTATCTGAGCTAAATTTTTCCAAAAGCAAGTCTGGTAAAAATCCGCGTTGAATAACATTCAGTACCGCGACGTTGATTGCGCTTTCCGCAGCGAGTAGTTCATCTAATGATTGACTCACCAAGATTTGATACCATGCATCTTCACCATACAATAAATCTTGTTCCAGGCAAAGATTTGTATTTAGTACACCAATACATTTTCCATGTTGGTCATATAATGTTTGTCCTGGTTTTAATGCTTGATCAATCGACTCTTGAGCAGGAACAGGTAATGCTTGTTTTTGCGCTATTTTTGCATTAATTTCTTCTAATGCTTTAGGCAAATAGCCATAAGGCACAAGATAAAGAGAGTTTTTAGAGGCATTCCGTTGTATAATTAGGCGTTGTATTTTTTCTCGCTCGGCTTCCAGTAAATCGCATTCACGCATGGCTTGATAATACTGGCATACTTCCGCTGTTGTTTCATGACCTGCTTTCCATTCAAGTGTATATTCTCTTGTATCCCCTGTAACATTTGAACCGCCAGATTGAGTTCGACCAATCGGAACGAGTTTTCCATTTTGATAGATATACACGCTTTGTTCAGGTAGCTCTGCCTTTTGTCTATTCCATGTTTTTGCAACATTAAAACGATGTTTAGATAGAAACTGACTTAAGACACTTTCACATTGTGCAATGTCTCCCCCAATCATTGCTCGAATAGCATCTTCTATTCCACGGGTGAGCCATGCGGTGATTGTTTTTGCGGTGCGTTGGTCATGATATTCGCTATTGAGGTAATGGGAAATAACTTGATTCGCTTCTTGCGCTACGCCTAGGTTTTTTCTTGCAATTTCTTGTATATTTTCGCGTAGTCGGTTAATGACAATAATTAAGTGATCATCAGCTGAAAATTGTTTGGCTCGTTGAACATTCCAGGTTTCTCTATCAATTTTTGCCTGTAAATGGCGTCGTTGAATTTCACGATCTAGGTTGATAGAAGGGGTTTCAAGTAATTTGACATCTTTTTTTGATACAAATACTTGTCCCTGATTATACCCGTCTTGGGTAATTTCTACGGTGTAATCGTTATCTTTTGTTGTGCGGACTAAGAGAAATTTGGCGGGAAGAGCCAGAGCTGCTGCAGTAGTGATTCTATGTTTCTGAAAAATAGAAATAAAATCTTCTGGTGCGCTACATTTTTCTAGCTCTTCTATTACCTCTTCGGGGATTGGCTGACTGGAGTTTATGTAGAATTTTCCAATGACCAGATCATTTTCATTTAACCAAATAAGAGCACTAGGAGGTTCAAAATCAGCATCTTTCTTGCTTTGTAGTTCCTTTAATTCTTTTTGATATTCTTTCCTGTTATGTTCTGCTTGGTCTTTTCCTACTTTAACGAGAACAGGTAATCGTTCTCTTAAAGCTTGAATACAGTCAGCAAAGGTAAGTTTTGTTTGTCCGTTTAATGCCGCTATATTAACTGGGTTCGTTATCCAATCGGTTAAGAAAACATATTCTTCGCGTAATCGATAAAGATTTTCCAAAGCTTCTCTTTCATTTTGATCTAAGCCTTGCACAGAAATCGGATTTACCGGGTTGCTTTTAATTTGAGCAATAACTGCTTTTCCTAGCTCAGGACTAATGGCATCTAAAGCGTTACGCTCAACAATTTTTTTCAATATGGCTTGTTTAAAGGAGTTGTTGTCTGTTAGTTTTGTTGCTGCGTCCATCCATTGCTGAATAACACGTTCTGAGCGTTGCCGACGAGATTGACTTAATGAGGGTGCTTCTTGGATAATATCTCGCATTACTTTTTGTTTTTGCTCGTCGTTATAGTGTTCTTTAAACTTTATTGATCGAACTTCTATAGCAAGGTAATTTAGGCATTGTGTCGTGCCTTTACCGAGAGTTTCTTGCCAAGTCTCTGGGGTTAAATAGGGTACATAGTCCTTCGTAGTTTCATCCCAGTATTGAACAGATATTGAAGCGTTAGGTTTATCGGAAAATCGTGCTAAAAACTCAATAACAGCAGGTTCTCCTGGAGGCATATTGTTTGGACAACGGCCTATAACGGCCCATTCTTTTGTATTGCCAATATAAAAAACATGCCATAGATCACCATCGGCATAGGAGAGGGAACGAGAATTATCGGGAATTTCTAATAAAGTGTCCCCAAAAAAAGCTTTACGGTAAAATTTTATGCCGCTTAAAGTAGGACATGCTGGTTGCATTTCTACCAAACGGCGTGCTTTTTGGCCGCTAAAAGCTTCGTCGACAAAGGCAAGCTTAGTTTTTGTGTCACAGGATTCTAAAAGTTTGTCGATAGTCGTGCCAAAAAATACGGCAATTTTGTCTGAAATTTCAACAAATTTATCCAGAATAATATTGCCATCGTCTCTTAATTCAGATTTCAAAGTAACCAAATCTTCAGCATAATAAGACAATAAGGCTTGAAATAGGGGTAAAACAGCGCTTCTATCATCAGAGGTCAGTCCAAATAAGGCCTTTTCTATTTTTGTTGCCCATTCTTCCATGGGAGTGATGATGGCATCACAAATATCTTTTTTGGAGGTAAGTTGTTGAATTTGTGTTTTTTGTGTCTCACTATATAAAAATTCAGGTAACTCCAATAAAGTAGCTAGTATTTCAACGGTTTCTCGTTTTTGGGGATTCAGTACTCCATCAGAGTCACAATGTCGTATGAAAAATTTACGCAGATTAGCCGGTAGCCGTTCAGGATGTTGAGCTATTGTTTCGCCATTTTCTGCAATAGCTTGATGAATAGCAAAACGAACATCCTGTTCTGTTGCAATCATTTTTCTTTCAAAAAGTTTATCTACATCATCAAGAGTTAAGTGGCCCGCTAATATTTCTGCGACATAACGATGAATTAACGTGGCAAATATTTCTGATTTAAGTTCAGTTTCATCGGCTACTTGATGAATAAGCCAATCTAAGCTTTCGAGTGGGATACTGTTAACGAATTGTTTTATATTAGAATTATTTAAACCATCTATTAAACCGATGAGTGCAAAACCATTCAAAGTATTTTTTCCTCGAATAGCCTCAAAAAATTGTTGGAATTCTTTCCATTTTTCAGCAGAGTTTGATTGAGCAGAATTTTGTAATAACGACACAAAAAGAAGTTGCACAGAGTCTTCAATGAGAGATTGACAATCATGACTTTTGGGATCTTCGAGTACAAGTATTTGAATTTTGGGTAATTGAGTGATACAAAATTGCCAATAAGCTGCTCCATCGGGAGTGTTTAAATCTAGTGGAGAGTCTTTGGTAAATGTTTCAATAAAAAACTGCCCATATAAAGGAGATATTTTTTGAAACAAAGGCCATTCAACGTTTTGTATTCTTTTTATGTTTTGACGTATGCCTAATGTTTCAGGGGCATTGTCAATGAGCTCTTTTACTTCTGCCTGGGATAACTCTCTACCTTCGGCCATTTCTTTTTCTTGTATAAACTTTCCGAGTTTTCCAGAAGATTCTGTCGTTGCTTTTGTTGTGGTCTCATAGAGGGTTGAGAAGTTAGTTATTTTATCACTAAGTAATGTGAGCAAAGAAAGTTGCGTTTCTTGGGGAAGCGACGCCCATTGTTCTAAAGATAAACTATTCAGGCTCGCTGATAAATACTCCCAAGTAGAATCAAGTTTTTCTTGAATATGCTGTATTTCTCGAAGGCTTAATAGCGGTAAGCCATCTTTAGCTTGAGCCTTTAATTGATCTGTTAAATATTCAACAAGAGATTGCAGTAGGAGTAAAGTTCCAACTGAATTTTGCTTATAATTTTCAGTCTCGATAGCATGAAATATATTATCTATCGTAAAATTATTTTCTTGCAGATGTTGTTCATCTAAAGAAAGTAAATGCTGGAAAACACTTTTTAGTAATTGACCAGGAATATTTTCAATCATATCGGCTGTAAACCAGAAAGGATTATCCAGCTTATTGGCGCCGTATCCCAGCATAAGCCGTTGAAAGCGATCGAGTCGTGTTGATGGGTTTCCGTCTGACCAGTCTCTGGATTGCAGTAATAGCTTTAAACCTTCTTCAGAACGCAAGAGCATGATACCAAAACGTCGAATACGTTTTAATTCCGATGCTGAAGGACGTTCTTGTTTGTTAGGATCAAATCCACTGACGCTATTATCAAAGCCAATTTTACATTGTTCTGATGAAAGATGCTTGGCCAAAGAATAGCCATGTTTTTCTAAGTTGGGAGTGGTTTCAAAGCCTCCTTTCATTAACATACTGATACAAAATGTTTCCCTTTTCGAAGGATCTGTTATTAATGCTAAAATATTATTTACTGCGCTATCGCTGAAGTTCTCCAGCATATCAGCATGTTCTAACAGCTGTATTTTCTGCTCATCATTAAGTACTTTGAAAACTTCTAAAATAGCTTGATCGTTATGTGCTAAAGAAATCAATAAATCAGGAAATTCAGGGTGAGTATCGAGCCATTCTTTTGAAATATTCTGAGAAGGAAGAATACTTTTTAGAAACGCTTCTTTAATAGCTGGTGTTGCTGAAGATTGAAGCCATTGAATTACCCCTTGAGACTGCTGTGAAAAAACGTGGCTGATTGCTTCTTGATACCATTGTCCTAACATTTCTCCTGTGATATTGGATATGGCGCTAAAAAGAGATTTGATATAATCAGCTGTTTGATTTTCATTTTTAGGACATTTTTTATCGATAGTTTGAATAAATGAAGTGAGAAGTTCGTGATTTAAATGCTCTCCTAATGAAGTGAAAAAGTCGACTGCTGGTTTTTTATCTTCAAGAAACATTGTCCAATCAACACAATTGGGTAGAGTGTCTATGGTTATTTTAGTTTCCAGACGTTTTAATTGCTGAAGATTAATGAAATTTCTAAGGCGGAGATTTGTACGAGTGTTATATAGTTCTCTTTGTTCATCATCAGATAAAACACTCAGCCAATGATTTAAGTTTTTATCTGATATATCGTCAAGATTATCTGTTTCTGCTAAAGAGCGAGAAAGCGTTCCATTTTTCATAAGAATTTTTAACACATTTTGAGCAATAGTGTTATCTAATCCTAATTGTTCGAGGGTTGTTAAAAGCTTACTTGCTTCAAAAATAGAGCTATTTTCTAGATAGAGCTTTGCAATAGTTTGACTGAAAGCATCTAATAGTTCTGGATATTTTTTTACTGATTCGGCATAGACGAGCAAAATTTCTTGCAGATGAGCGGAGTCAAGCGCTTTCAATTCAGCAATTCTGGAAGCTGTATCACTAAACAGGGGTTTTAGTTCTGCTACCTCGAGCGGCTCCAATAAATCCGTTAATTTTTCCCGTTGAGGCCTAAAAGACTGACTTTTATTAGCATAAGACAACCAAAAGTCTAAAGAAGTCGTTAACTCTCTGGCATAACTTCCTTGAACAAGAGGCTGCGTATTGGCATAAGCGAGAATAGCTTGACTAAGATGATACAAAATTATGTATTTGTTGAAAGATTGAGCTTTGGAAAAAATTTCTTTTAGGCGCTCTTTTGTGATGGCATCATCTTTTTGCAAAACCCTCCAGGAAAGGGGGGCCTTTTTATAAACTGAGTTAAGGTAAGCACGTGCTTGGTGTTCGCTAGTGGTTATTGCTGTTGCTGTCATACCAAGTATACGTAAATATATCATTTCTTCTTGTTCAAGGTTTAGTTCATTGCTTGCTAGTAGATCTCGAATAATGTCTTCAGCTTTTTCATCAGAAGCAGTGATTTCCAAAGCATATAAATCCTTAAATTGTTCGTCAGAAATTTCACTGGAAGCATAAAATTGTGGGTCACAGAGTAATATTTTCTGTAAAGTTTTTTTATTATTTTCTTGTATACTGGGTAAATGTATAAAAGCTAAACGAGAAGCATAATCAAATCGCTTTATCCACTGGTTCAGTTGTTCTATTGGAACCTCATTTTGTAACCAGTGTTGTATGACTGTTTTTTGTTTTTCTATGGGTAATAAATTAAGTAAGTGTTCTTTTGATGGGTTGTCTTTTAAATAAGTAGTAATTCCTGCTTCCAGTTGAGGCCATTGTTCTAAGCCATTTTGAAAAAGAGAAGTACTTTCTAATCTTGTGATGTCTTCAGCGGAAAGATTTTGGATTTGATGAACTAATTGATTTTTTAAAGCGGCCCATTCATTTCGAGCGACAATCTCATCCTGAGTAAGATGCCGAAAGATTAACTTAAGTAAATCGAGTATTTGTTTTCCACTAAAATCGTTTATTTTTATTTGTAAGAGAAATGATAATTTTCCTTCAGGGCTACCTTTGGGTATAAAACTATTTAGCACCATAAAGCGAAAGGGTGCGTTTATTTTATTTAAAAAGTCTATTGTAGCTTTAGGAAGTTCATGTTGTTGATTTAAGGTATTAACCATAAAATTGGCTAATGTTTGAAAATCTTTCCATTCTATCTCAAGCTTAGGCCATTTTTCAGGTAGCAACAGTCGAAGGATTTGTGGATCTACTATGGCATTTTCCATTGTGTGGACAGCTGTATTTAAAAACAAGGCGACAAAATGAGGATCTAATTCAGATGAACGTTCGATGTCATCACTAATGGATAATATTTGAGTCCTTAAATTGCTAAGAATCTGCAGCCTTGTTGTAACAGGTAAACTACGTTCCATTAGTAGTTTTACCAGTAAGTCAATTCGCTTTTGAATGATTTCTGGTTCTGCTGGTTTTATCAATGCGCGAATAAAGGCATTAATCTGATAATTACGTTCACTGTCTGTGATTAATTGGTTCAGTAATATAACAGCCTGAGGAACGGCTCGTTCTGCGGATACCCTCATTAGGCTGAAAATAACTTTATGTAAACTGGTTACTGGTTTGTCCTTAAATAAGTCTGTTATTTTATCTGACCAGTTTTCATTTTCGGCAGTGATGCCACGCAGTGAATCAATTTTTTCTCTAATATGTTCAAGTTCTGTCTCATTATTTTCGGTGCTAGTCAAGAAATCAATTTGAGCTAATAGAAACTCCATGGCCTTTGACCAGATTGATGCATCAACAGCGGGTGTCTTGCTTCTATCAGAAGGGAAGAGGGCATCTAATAAGTACAAAATTAAAGTCAGGCGTTCATCTTCATCATAAATAGTATCTTGAGTGGTACCTGAAAAAAATTGCCAAAGACTGTCATGTTGCGGTAATGTTGTTTTTAACAATACAGCGACGATTCCTTTAAGTTGCTCTTCGCTTAATGTATTTGATGCAGCTTCTACAGAACGAGCAAACTGATTTGATAGGGTTGGAATTGGGGCATCTCGCATGCTTTCTCGAAGAAAAGCTAATTCACCTTGTTGTTCTGAATTGGCTATAATTGTGTCATCGCTGTGACTATGAGTTGAAGATAATTCTTCCGTTTTTTCTGCTTCGAAAGCTTTTTCAAAACAATGCTTTATTTCATAAATTTGGGTGTCATTAAGATTTCCTTTTCCTGCTGCATCTAAAAGCATTTTGCCTTTTTGAAACCATAAGGCTTTGACGATGTTGGGATTTTGTAATTGTTTGGGTATGTCAGCAAATTGATTGATTCCTATGAGAGATTTCATGGTATCTCTCAGCTTGCCTGATTGTGTTTTTTTTGTAATGCTACGAGGTCGCCCAACTAATTCTGTTAGATGTGGCGTTTTGGCATATTCAGGGTCTCTTAATGTGTCAAAAATTACTTTTATCTTAAGCGGCTCTGCGGAAAAAGACGTTAATAAATCATAAGCTAGTTTGGTAATCACTTCATCAGAAGGTAATCCAGACTGCAAATAGGCATTGCATGCACGAATAACACGATTTTCTCGATTAGCTGCTTTTCTTCCAGGGTAACGAACACTTAATTCATAAAGTAATTCTGGAGTGAGTACAAATGTTGCTGCAAGGCTTGGTTTTTCTAATAATTGTCCATAAAGATCACCAAATTTTGCATATCCTTCGTCAGTTCCTAACCTTTTGGCGAGCTTCTTTAAAGCTTCTTTTGAAGGGTTGTCTGGGTGTTTTAACAGATAGTGGCAGTAGTCCTCTAAAAGAGCGTCCTCATCTGCAAGCCTTGTTTCGCCTATATTATCCCAAGCAGTAGCAATATTTGGGGATAATTCGTCCTTACGTATCAGGGTACCTAAAACTTCTTGGTTAAAAGCTGTAAATAGTCCAGATGATTTTAGTTTTTCTGTGACTTGATAAAAAAAGGAGGGATCATTTTTTAGATCAGGAGGTAAACGTCGATATGACAAATGCAATAGTTGAATCGCCTCTTTTGCTTTTTCCTTTGGAATATTTTCCCAAATAGTTGAGGCACGCTTTAGTATTTCTGCCGCAATCAGCGGCTTTTTTTGCAATAGCTCATTAAAAGCAATGGTTAAATTCTGTTTTTCTACTTCTGTCTCGACTCTTACTTGCGTAGTTTCTTCCAATCGTCTAATGAGATAGATTAACGTATCAAGAGATGGGATGTAGGAAAGATCTTCTTTGGCGCACTCCTGACAGAAACGAGTGAGATCTATTGAAGAAATGGATTCTCCTTCTATAATACCTTGTTCAGTTTCTTGCAGTTCACTAAGCGTTAAATCGATGGGTTTGAATATAATTGAGGCAGGTTTTGTACCCGCACTTTCTGTTTCTACAGATAGGTTACTGACATAGGATGCTTCACTGGAGCTAGATTCGCTAGATATATTACGTTTGCTGCTGGATGACGCAGTGCTAACTGATGACTCGCCGTCAGTGGTATAACCATCCGCTTCTTCATCCTCTTTTTCTTTGGGTTTAAAGAGATCGTGTGTTAGATGTGGCCTTTTTTCTGAGCCTGTTTCTGGTAGCATACGGTGTACCTCTATTCAAATATCAAAATATATCTTATTCGTCTTAGACTAACACATTTAATGTTAAGTGGAGGTTAAATATATTAGTCTAGTTTTTTGTACTTTGCTTAAGTAGATCAAGTAAAATTTCAGCCAATTCTTGTTCTACTTTGGAAAAATTGACAGAAGGAGCATAATCTTTTATTTGAGTCATCTGCATATTAAATAACCCACAAGGACGAATTGATTGAAAGGGAGATAAGTCCATATCTACATTAAGAGCAAGTCCGTGATAACTGAATCCTTGTTTAATGCGCAAACCAATTGAAGCGATCTTTTTTCCATTGGCGTAGACTCCAGGCGCTTCACGTGAACCATTGGCGTCGATATTATACTGTTTAAGCAAGGTGATAATAGCGCGTTCTTGTAAGCAGACCAAATCCCGCACGTTCAAGTTGTATTGTTTCAAGCTTAATAAAAGATAGGCAACAACTTGCCCAGGACCATGGTAGGTAATTTGTCCTCCACGATCGGTTTGAATAATAGGAATAGAAGATGCCGATAGAATGTGTTCAGGTTTACCGGCTTGACCCTGGGTATAAACTGGGGGATGCTGAACTAACCAAATTTCATCCTGTGAAGTTTGGTGCTCGTGTTTTTTTTCAATGCGTTCTAATGTGAACTGCTTCATTCGTTCAAATACGGTGGAATAATCCTGTATCCCAAGGTATTTAATGGCAATATTTGAATTATTCACGATTCCACATCATCTTAATTGTATCTTTCATACGTCTCATCATACCGCCTTGAGGATCTTCTTCCAAAGCAATCAAAGGTTCTTTGGCAATCACTTCATTATTGAGTTTTATAACCAAATTACCTAGAGTTTGCCCTTTGGTAATGGGCGCGCTTAAATTTTTAGGAATATCTTTCGTAATGACAATATTTTTATATTGATTCACAGGAATGGTGACATAAATATCTTTGGCAACTCCCGCTGATACTTCTTCAGTTTCTCCCTTCCAGACGTGAATTTTTTCTACAGGTTTTCCTGCTGAATAAACAAGATGGGTTTCAAAAAAGTGAAAGCCATAATTTAACAAAGCTTCACTATCACTTGCTCGTGCAGAGTCGCTCGGATCTCCTAAAACAACAGAAATGAGACGGGTGCCATTTTTTTGAGCTGATGCAACGAGACAGAAGCCTGCTTCGTCGGTATGTCCAGTTTTAACGCCATCCACACTAGAGTCACGCCATAATAAACGATTACGGTTAGGTTGACGAATGCCGGCATAGGTGAACCATTTTTCTTTGTACCATGGATAATATTCAGGGAAGTGTGAAATTAAAGCGCGTGCAAGAACGGCTAAATCTTGAGCTGTTGTGAAGTGATCTGGATTAGGCAATCCGGTGCTATCGGTAAAGTGACTGCTTGCCATACCTAATTTCTGTGCTTCTTGATTCATCATGGCTGCAAAAGAAGGCTCGTTTCCGCCGAGATACTCAGCCATTGCAACGCAAGCATCATTGCCGGAATCTACAATAATACCTTTAATCAGATCCCGTACCTTAACGTTTGTTCCTACTTTAACAAACATTTTTGAACCGCCCATGCGCCAGGCATCTTCGCTAATGGGAATTTCAGTATCAAGAGTAATTTGCCCTGATTTTAATGCAGAAGAAATAACATACAACGTCATGATTTTTGTTAAACTGGCAGGAGGACGTTTAACCGTTGCATTTTGTTGAGTAATGATTTTGCCACTTTGGGCGTCAATCAAAATATATGCAGCTGCTTGTAATGAAGGAGGGATAGGATTAATAACGGGCATTTCAGGTTTAGGTGCATCAGCTACTGGCGTGAGCTCAGGAAGAGAGCCTTGCTCTGCAGAGGATGTCGCCACGGGGGCGGGAGGGTTATCTGCAAATGCAACCGACGAATAAAAAGCCGAACCCATAAATAACAAGGATGCAGAAAGGACGGTAAGATGAGTTTTTTTCATGTGTTGAGTGCCTAAAAATATACAAAAATAACCACAAATTCTATAGAGTTTATGACTATTTTTCAACTGATAAAAAATCAGAAAGAATAGGTTCTAAATGATCTTTCAATTGACCTAAGCGACTGTGAAAAAAATGTCCTGTTTCGGGCATTTTAATGAGTTGTGGTTTTGGATTAAGATGTTCATACCATTCAAATACGGCTTCTGGCAACGCAACGTCATCCTTTTCACCTTGCACAATCACCCAAGGCAACGAAAGTCCCTTAAACTCTGTGTAATCATAATGTTGTACGGCTGGTGCAATACTTATGAGGCAGTTTATATGTTCTTTGCCAATGAGTATAGATTGGGTTGCTTTTGCTGCCGCGCGATAAGTTACATAAGATCCAAAAGAAAAACCGGCTAAACAAAATCGGAGTTGAGGATTTTCTTGTGATATCTGTTGCATCAGAAATAGCATATCGTCACTTTCACCCATGCCGGCATCATAAGCCCCTTGACTTTGCCCAACACCACGAAAATTAAAACGAAGGCTAGGGATGCCTAAATCTTGAAAAGTGCGTGCAAGTGTTGTGACTACTTTATTTTGCATGGTTCCGCCATAGAGAGAATGGGGATGACCTAAAATGGCAAGATAATTTTTATTGATGTCATGAATAGCCGGACATTGTAAAATAGCTTCTAACTTTCCTGCTTCACCGTCGAGTAAAAGAGAAGTTTCACCTTGAGTATATAAAGACTGAATATTCATTAAAAATGATTTTCTAGAAGTAGAAAGGGTCCGTCGACGTGTCTCAACAGACCCAGTGGATTGACACGTAGCAAGTCCAACCTCGCAACGGGAATTATACGTGAATTTTATTTGAAGTCAACCCATATATTGACTAATTTTTTTATTTCCCTACAATTTATTTTAATAATATTTAATAAGTGTAATTAAAGTATGAATAAAATAATTGATTTGCGTAGTGATACCGTAACAAAACCTAACGCAGGAATGTTAAAAGCAATCATGTCAGCGGAAGTAGGTGATGATGTATTTGGAGAAGATCCAACGGTTAAATGCTTGGAGGACAAACTCGCGGATATGGCGGGTATGGAGGCGGCTGTTTTTGCCCCGACAGGCACACAATCTAATTTGTTGGGAATCATGTCTCATTGTCAGCGTGGCGATGAATATATTGTAGGGCAAACAGCACATACGTATATGTGGGAAGGGGGCGGTGCGGCTGTTTTGGGAAGTGTTCAACCACAACCCATGGATTTTAGTCCCGATGGTTCATTAGAACTTTCTAAGGTGGCTTCATTGATTAAACCTGTGGGGGATGATCATTATGCTCGTACTAAGTTATTGTGCCTAGAAAATACTACTGGAGGTAAAATTTTACCGTTAGACTACCTCAATCAAATTCCGGCATTTTGCCAAGAACATCATTTATCCAGTCACTTAGACGGTGCGCGTGTATTCAATGCGGCTGTTAAGTTAGGCGTTTCGTTGCAAACAATCACTCAAAATTTTGATTCTGTTTCCATTTGCTTATCCAAAGGATTAGGCACGCCTATGGGATCGGTTTTATGTGGCTCTAAAGCACTCATTAAAGAAGCACGACATTGGCGTAAAATGTTAGGTGGTGGAATGCGGCAGATTGGTTATATGGCTGCGGCTGCCCTTTATGCTTTGGAACATAATATTGAACGTCTCCAAGAAGATCATGAAAATGCAGCGATTCTAGCCCATGGATTGTCTCAATTTGAAGAAATAGAAGTAATAAGTGTGCATACTAATATCTTATTTATCAGTGTAGGGGATATTTATTTGAAATTAAGAGAATATCTTGCCTCAAAAAATATTCAACTCTCCTCTAAAATAAGGAAAATTAACAATAAAAATGTTTTTCGTGTGGTTACTCACTTGGATATTACCCGCGCTGATATTGATTTTACTTTGCAAGAAATCAAAAAGTTTTGTTGTATGGGCGAATAATATTCGTTCTAATGAGGTTCAAAAGCATTAATATTTTCTTCTTCATCTGCCGCATTCTCGAGTTCTTTTTTTGGATGAGAAGGTGCGGGTTTAGGTGTGGGTAAAGCCCGTAATTCATCATTTAAATGTTTGATATAGTCGTCATCATTGGTAATTTTTGCTTCGGCATCTTTTAATAATGAGCTTGCTTGATGAAGTTTTTCTTTATTTTCTTCAGCATTAATTTGATTTTTTAGGTCAATAGTATTTTTTAGAAGGCGAAGTGTATTTTGACTTTGTTGTTGCGCTTTTGTTAGTTCTGTTTGCCGAAGCAAAGATTGCATAGCGTGAATTCCTATTTTTGCAACAAATGGAAGAGTTACAACACTAGCGAGTACTAAAATACCTACAGGAGGAAAAACACTTGTTAATGTTACGCCTAAGATGAGTCCCCCAATAGCTAAAGCACCCATTGAGCTAGCAAAGTTGAGTCTATTAGTATTTTTTTCTCCCTCAGAAATATTGGGACTTTTGTTTTTGGTGAAAAGAGTACGTGTACGGAAAAGCGTATCAAGAGTGGCATAGCCAACAGAGCATCCGCCTACAATAACGCTTGCTGCAGCTAAAACAGGAGAGGCTATTGCTGCCATGCTTACACACGCAATAGCCAATCCCATTGCTGGCCAAGTATAATTGTGCATGAACGATTTAGAACGAATGGTGTGAGGAAGATGTTCTCGATAAACTTTCTCGGCGTCATGGGACCATTCTGCATCAATATCATCTATTGGATAGTGTGATAATATTTTAATCGTTTCTTGCATCATGGCGTTGTACCATAATGTTAATGTTTCCTCTGTTTTTGCTTCTCGCATTTGATTCAGCCAGAACTCTTTCTGTTGATACAGCTTTTTGTCTAAAGTATCGTTAATGCGAGCAAGTTGAGCATGTAATAAGTCAAGATTTTCTTGAGATTCATTGTCATTAACCATGTAATTCAAACCATTCTTTCTCTAAAGTCTCTAATTGATGTGCTATTTTTTTTTTGTTGTTCAGTTAATTTATGAAGATGAGCTTTGTTTTGTTCTTCATAAATATGAGAATCAGCCATTTGGTTTTCGATAGATAGCTTTTCTTCGTTCAATTTCATTAATGTTTCTTCAAGCTTTTTAAGCCGATTATTTTTTGTCCGTTGCTCTCGATTGTCAGGTTTTTGTTCTGAAGAAGTAGAAGGAACAATGGTGGGTGTCTGTGAGTTACGACGATAATTTTTCAGCATTTGCTCATAAGCTTCAAGGTCATCATTAAATTCTTCTACTTTTTGATGAGCTACTAACAGAAAACTATCTGTGCAAGCACGCAATAAATGACGGTCATGTGAAACCACAATCAGTGCTCCATGATAGTTTTGGAGGGCAACCACTAGTGCATGGCGCATTTCTAAGTCTAAGTGGTTGGTTGGCTCATCGAGTAGAAGTAAATTAGGTTTTTGCCAAATTAATAATGCAAGGGCTAGTCGAGATTTTTCACCGCCAGAAAAGTGTTCAATTCTACTTAACGCTTGATCACCTACAAAAGCAAACCCGCCTAAATAATTGCGAATTTCTTTTTCAGAAGCTTGAGGACTGAGGCGTTGAATGTGTAATAATGGAGAGGCTTGTAAGTCTAAACTGTCTAATTGATGTTGAGCAAAATAACCTACTCTTAATGCTGGATTTTTAAAATACTCTCCTGATAAAGGCGGGAACTCTTCTGCAAGACATTGAATTAATGTTGATTTACCTGCTCCATTTGGGCCAATGAGGCCAATACGCTGTTCTGATGTTAAAGATAAAGAAACTCTCTTTAAAATACAATGATGTTCATAACCAATATTGGCATCTCTGAGTGTCAGTAAAGGATTAGAGCAAACTGGAGCATCCCGAAAAGAAAAGCGAAAAGGAGTATCTACATGCACAGCCTCTGCCATTTCCATTCGTGCTAAAGCTTTCATTCGACTTTGAACTTGAGGTGCTTTACTTGCTTTCGCTTTGAAGCGATCAACAAACTTTTGCCAATGAGCTCGTTGACGTTGTTGTTTAAGATAATGCGACTGTTGTAACGCTAATTCTTCGACACGTTGTCGTTCAAAGTCGCTATAATTTCCGGTATAACTTTTTAATTGTTGGCGATGGAGATGAACGATATGGGACACGACGTTATCTAAGAAATCGCGATCATGAGAAATTAATAGGACAGTACTTGAAGTATTTTTTAACCATTCTTCTAGCCACACAATCGCATCTAAATCCAAATGGTTGGTGGGCTCATCTAATAATAGTAAATCAGCACGACTCATAAGAGTTTTTGCCAAATTCAAGCGCATGCGCCATCCACCAGAAAAATCGCGCACTAAGCGCTGTTGTTCTTCTGGTTTAAAGCTTAAACCATGCATAAGCTGGGCTGCACGTGCTTTTGCAGTATAGCCATCAATTTCGGCCATTTCTCCGTGTAATTCTGCTATTTTAGTGCCATCTGTTTCCGTCTCAAGTGCAGCTTCAATGCGACGTAATTCTACATCCCCATCCATCACATAATCCAATGCAGATTGAGCTAGTCCAGGAATTTCTTGTTCTAAATGAGCTATTTTCAAATTGCCCGGAAGATTAATATTTCCTGCGTCAGGTGTGAGCTCTTTTAAAATAAGTGCTAAAAGACTGGATTTACCTGTACCATTTTCACCAATGAGCCCTACTCTTTGTCGAGGATTTACGGTTAAATTGACGTCCTCTAATAATAAGCGCGTCCCGCGTCGTAAAGACAGATTTTGTAATTGCAGCATATAATTTTATTTTATCTAAATTGTTTAATTTGTCTATTTTACTATGATTAATTGTCGATTGACAAAGATATACACAATTTTTGTGGAAAAGTTAATAAAGGTCTTGTGGTATATTGCCTATAAAAAAGTCAATATTCAAAAACAGACGCTTAAAAGCTGAATTCAATTTAATGACGATGCGAAGGAGTTGGAGATGGCTGTTCTACGAGCCGAGAAGGGGCGCGGTTACCTTGAGGTTTTGATGCCGTTTTTGCAAGGCCTGCCTCTTTCCTCTTAGCATTTGCAACAGCTTGTTTAAATGATTCATCGGCTTTTTGTTCAAATTTTGCTTTATCTATCTTGGGCCCACCGTTTTGGGCATTAGTGACGTGACTATCCCAAGAGCTCTTAAATTTTTCTTGCTCTTCATGAGAGAGACAACTCTTATAAGTATCCGCTAATTTACTAACATTTGAATCTTTTTGAGCTACATTGGGTGTTGGTCGGTTAATAAAGGTTACGTGGAATACCTGGGGAGGGCCTGGACTATAATGAGTCTGAGTATTGTTTTCATCGACGTTTAATCCCAACCCTTTCATTATGCCAATCATAGCTTGTTTGCCAGCCTGTTCACCTTTAACATCATTACTGACTCCTGCTTGGGATAAGCTTTTCATCATGTCGGAAAGGCCTGATTGAAAATGCGTATCTATTTTTTGAGCAGAACGCGATTTGATTTTTTCTTCTATAAATTTGCGTTTGTCTTTTATCTGTAGAGGATCGGGAAAGCGAGTATTTGCTTCATTTAATATTGCTTCTGCTTCTGCTTCTCCATGAGGTCCTCCAAAGGTATAAGCCATTTGGTTAGCAATGCTATCATTTTGAAATTGATATCCAGAAAACGTGGAACCAGCTCCAGCGCAACTAGAGGACACTAGCTCGTTATCTTTATCATCTGTTTTTTTTGGTAGCATATTGAACTTCCCCTCGTTGTCATTTTTTACATTATAATATGATTCATTCAAGATTGACAATGATATTCCAGGTACGCCCGGTAATTTTTTAAGTAAACGCAAGATAATCGATTCAAAAAGATAGGCGCAGTAATATTATTGAGCAATAAAGCCCATTCCAATAACTACAATATTTTAAGATCTCTTCGAACCAAA
>JAJZTL010000006.1 GCA_021848965.1 Pseudomonadota bacterium | reverse complement strand
GCTTGGCTTAGTACCGTACAATATTACAACTCACCCTATCAACAGATTGCAGGCTCCTTGGCAACTCTCCGTCACTGGGCTGACAGAATAGGCCAACGCTGGTTAAAAGGACAGAAAGCAGCAAAACTGCGGTATCTTACAGCAACATAACACCATTTCTTTAATGCTATTTCAGCCTTTTTGAGATTTTCGAACAATGAAAAGGATAATACTTGCCTAAAAAATGCATTTTTAATTAATTTAAATTGTAAATATCATAAAATAACAGAAAAATTACAAACACTACACTTTTATATAACATCTTATTGATAGTTTAGGCTAAAATTGCGAGGTTAAATTAATAATAGACAGACAAATTAAAGATAATCTGGATATTTGCCTGTCTAGTAATATATCCGGCTATTGAAGGACGTACGAATAAAAACTTACTGAAATACATTTGAAAATTATTTGAGGTGCCCACACAACAAGTTGAAATAAAACGAGGTAATAAATCTCGATATAAAACTATTGTTATAACCGCATCAAAAATTAACCCTCTTCATATTCCTATTTCCATGGAGAGGAAATAAGGTGACCATAACACATGATGAATTTGATACAGTCAATTAAATATGTCTACTCATGATTTCGTCAAAAATCTTGCTAGATAATTTCCTAAGTGAACAATATCTAGTGAGGCAGAACGACAAGCAATATACATGTCTGGTCTTATTAAATAATATCCTGAATCGACTATACCAAAGGCTTCATACAGCTCTTTAGTATCTGAACTGTAAGGAATATAATGAATAGACAAAATATCTTCATAAGAAAGAATTTCTGGTGATAAACAAGTGTTCTTATCAAAGTTATTCTTCGAAAAAATAAACCAGTGAAAAGTGGTTCCTTGTAAATAATTCTGAATATTTTTTTGCTCGCCTTTTTCTTCAAAATACACAAAAGGACATCGTTCACCAGGAAGTGGTGCCTGTCTAGGAAAGTTTCCCCATGAAGCATCTCGAGATAAAGCGCTATCAGAGTATTTAATTCCAATCTGAGAAATTGTTGAAAAAATAGCTTGAGATAAAGATTTGCTACGATGGGCAAATACATTAAAAAGACGTAAAACCCATGGCATAACACTTAAGCGGAGTTTTTTTATGAGCACAGATTCCCCTGCAACCATGTAAAACATTTTATCAGTACTTTCTACAAGCTTTTTAGCAACAGCCATTCTTTCTTGGTTAAAGGTATTTAATAACACATCTCTCGCTTTACCTTTTAATACTAAATCCAATTTCCATATAAGATTATACGCATCTTGCAAACCTGTATTCATTCCTTGCCCACCTACAGGACTATGAATATGAGCAGCATCGCCCACAATAAAACAACGTGCCTGTCTAAAAGTTTTAGCATGTCGATGGTGGGCATGGTAGGTTGAAATCCATGCAGCATCATAAATTTTGGCAGGCATGCCTACACGCTCAGAGAAATTCTTTTCTATTTCTTCGAATATCAACGTTTTATCTTTTTCTGCTGCAGGTAAAACGCCTAAAACTCTATAACGATGATGTCCTTCATTTATTTTATCATGCGACTGAACCATCGGAAAAAAGCCAATTAATCCCGAATCAGAAATGGTAATATAAATTTCTCGGGGACGAATATTGGCTTCTACCTGGCAATCAATCACAAACAATGTTTGTAGATAAGTTGCCCCATCCATGTGCAATCCCATTTTTTCGCGTACAACACTATGAGCGCCATCAGCCCCAATAATATAATCGGCTAATACTGTTTCATCTGAGCCATCCGCTTTTCTCAATGAAACAGTCACTCCCTGTTCGTCAGCAACGTAATTAATAAGTTCTACTTCACGTTCAACAGCATATCCTTGAGTTGATAAGAAATTAATCAATAATTCTTCCGTTTTGCTTTGTTCTAAACATAGGATATAAGGAAACTTTGTTAAGTTTTCACCAAAAACGGTGACAGTAGCCACTTCTTTCCCACTAAAAACCCATGTTGCCCCGTCGCAAATTTCACCAAGAGCCAAGGCTTTATCTGCAATACCCATTTGCTCAAAAATTTCCAGCGTTCTAGCATGTAATACTAATGCTCGAGATTGAGTTGTTGCACTGGCACTCTTATCAATAATACGAAAGGGAATACCATGCAAAGAAAGTTGACATGCAGCCATTAATCCTGTCGGTCCAGCACCGCAAACTAATACTGGTAATTTTTCTTGGTTCATATACCCTCCGCTCAATTATGGCATCTACTCCTTGTAATGAAGAAGTAGTCAGATGTTATTAATTATGAAGAAAAAATTAACAGAAAACAATAGTGTTAACTGACCACAAAATGAGAACGGCTAAATAATACTCTTTCTTGGGCAGAAACTTTTGGGTTCATTTCAACTTGCTTTTCAACCAATTTACAGCGATCCAACAAACCTTGACGATTCGCAATTTGAATGCTTAGTCCTGGTCGCGCATTGAGTTCAAGAATTAAAGGGCCTTGTGTTTTATCTAACACAATATCGACACCAATATAACCTAATCCAGTAAGCTCATAGGCTTGCGCAGCTAAATGTAAAATTTTGTTCCAATAGGGAACTTGGATATCTTGAATTGAATTCATGGTATCTGGATGGTAATCAATCGGTTCATTGCGCCATACGCCCCCCAAAGTTTTACCGGTACTCAGATTAATGCCAGCTCCAATAGCTCCTTGATGCAGATTTGCCTTTCCATCAGAGGTGCGAGTGGGTAAACGCACCATTGACATAACAGGATAACCAAATAAAGTAATCACTCGAATATCAGGCACACCTTCATAGCTAATTGATTCAAAAATAGGATCAATTAGGACTCTTCTTTCGATTAAGACCGTATCTGGTTGACCTCCTAAGCTATAAGCCCCTGATAAAGTACAAGAAAGATGATAAGCAATCTCTTCCTCTGAAAGAAGAGAACCATTGGCTTTTCGAAAACGATCTTTTACTTTTCCTGTAATAACGACAATTCCATCTCCGCCAGAGCCATGTGCTGGTTTTAGTACAAATTCTTCATAGGGTGCCAAAATGGTGCCTATTTCACGAGATTGATGCTCTGAATTTATCACTGCATAAAGCTCTGGCACAGCAATACCCGCCGCAATAGCCAAGCGCTTTGTTTTTAGCTTGTCATCAACAATAGGATAAAGCCGGCGATGGTTATATTTAAGCACAAGATCCGCATTGCGCTGATTCATACTTAAAATACCCGCCTTTTTTAGCTGGCGATACGTTTTAATGAGATTAAATTTCATCCTAATGATTTAAACCGCATAAGTTCAAACAATCGATAACCACGGTACTGCCCTGCTAATAAAATTAGGGCAATTAATATAAATAATAGCTCAGGAAAAGCAAAGAAAATATATTCAATGGCTGTTTGTCGCATGACTTCATAGGCGACAATTGCCGCAATTAAACTCCCCACTCCAGATTTTATTGCCTCATAAGCTCCTCGCTCATCCCAAGCAATACACATACGCTCAATAGTCATGGTTAAAATTACCATGGGGAAAAGAGCAACTGACAGCCCATTTTCCAATCCAAGTTGCACACAGAAAATACTGATGATGACCATTAAGAGAATGACCACAGTTAAAATAACAGCTAAACGAGGAACGAGTAGTAATCTTAAATGATCCAAATAAAATCGTACCAACAAGCCAAAAAACACAATGGTCACAAATAAAAATATTCCCCAGACAATATGTGTTTCTCGGAAAGCTAATGCAATTAACACCGGCATAAATGTGCCAAAAGTCACTAATCCTATAAAGTTTCGTAACAGCAAAATAATAAAGGCTCCGATAGGAATCGTGAGTAAAATTTGATACGTTTGCTGCATATGAATAGGCAACTGCAATAATGAAAATTTAATTAATTGAGAATCGGTTTGTGTACCTCTAATCTTCGCCACACTCAATGCACTAACAGTAGTCGGTGAAACAGCTATATGAAATTGCGGATGAGTACCTCCTTTCAGTGTGTATAAAGATTCTTCTCCATGTTGCCAAGTCCATAAAAGAAAATTATCAGGTAATCCGATAGAGCCGTTTAATGGATTAATAAAAATCCACTCTTTGTCATTGAAGACAGCTAAATAAGTATCTAATTCAGCATCATTTTGTAATGACAAATGCACGCCATTCACAATCATTGCATGAATATTTGCTTGTCCTAATACAACAACAGCTGCTGCTGCAAGTTTCTGCGCTAAAGGATGATTAAAAGGTGGTTCTGTATTCTGCGTATCTTTTGCGGCAAAACCTTCCATCAAAATTTTGGTGTTTCCTCCATTATTTTGATTTAAAAATTTTACTGCTTCTTGGGCAAAAGTTTGAATATCTGCAGAACTACTTCGTACTGTGGTAATAATACTATTCACTGCAGATACCTGGGCTTCCGTCAATGTTGGCTTAAATAACCGTCCTGGCTTATCCAGAAGAGTATCTTCCATGGTCGTTTTTCGATAAATTCCTCGATAATATAAAGACTGCAGGCCTTGTGCCCGCCGAATAGACCATGTTGTTTCGCGATTAAAGCCATTCTTACTTGTCGTGACTCCGTAATGGTGAGTAATAAAATACTCATCTAATACTGTATACGAGGGGGGCATATTGGGTACAATAAAACCTGCTTTAATAGGAACACCATGGGCGTTAAATTTTAAATTCGCCTCAATTGTCCAGCTTTCAACCATTGCGGTTGGTTGAAGAGGAACGCCTAAATAAAAATAGCGATAGGCAAATATTATACTGCCCAAAGCACAAAGAAATATAATAAGCACAGTTAAATGTTGTTTGGACGATCGCATAACAATTTCCTATTAATCTCTTCGCAATGTTGTTTTTTGAGTAAAATACTGCGATGGATCAATAACTCCGCCTAATTGAGTAATCGCATCACGTCCAAGAAGGAAAGTATAAAGAAAATTCTGACGATTCGCTAAATTAACCAACACTAATGCTTGACGGTCTCCTAATCTAACCTCCATCAGTATTACAGGACGAGAAACATAATCTTTTCCCGAAACATTATTTTCTTGTTCTGATTGACGAATTTTTATTTTTGTATAACCTTCTAATTTTCTTTTAAAAAACACTTTGCCTTGTTTTTTTGTATTTACTGCAAAATAGACCCATTTATGGTTATTTTCGGTTACTATTTTCATATCTGTAACACCCAGCGACGATGTTTTTGCACCAGTATCCAATTTTGCTGAAATTTTCACTTTTTCCGGTAAAATTGTAACTTTTTCAATGACACCAAACACCATCTTTTGATAGGCCTCCGCAGTATGACAAAAACTTGCAATTATAAGCAGCAAAAAAACAACGACTCTGATAGGGGCAGGTCTTGTGCCTGCCCGGGGCATTGGGCAGGCACAAGACCTGCCCCTAAAAAAAATATTCATTAGAACACCCTAATTTGAATCTTCTTCTTGTCGTCTCAAAAAAGCAGGAATATCTAAGTAATCTACATCGGGAACTGCATGCATTCCTCCTTTGGGAGCCCCTTGAGTCAATGGCGCTGCTGAACTAGTAGTGTTACCACCAACAAGAGAAGCATTACTTTGTTTTCGCATGACTGCTGGCCGTTCCAATTGCTGATAATTTAATGTTCCATCTTTTCGCGTAGAATCCATTAAACGTGCTCGTGGTGCGCCATTATTAATGGGGGAATGGTTTACACCACCTAAGCCTGGAGAAAAACTACCACGTTGCTGGGTTCGCGGATAACGATCCTCTTGACCTAAACCTGTAACAATAACTGTTACTTTCATTTCTTCATTCATTTCAGGATCAATAACAGCACCAACAACAACTGTAGCATCATCGGAAACAAAATTTTTAATAACATCTCCGACGTCTTCAAACTCACCGATAGACATGTCTAAACCAGCGGTAATGTTGACTAAAATACCTTGTGCTCCAGACAAGTTCACATCTTCCAACAATGGGCTTGCAATTGCTGTTTCAGCGGCAATGCGAGCTCTCTCTTCACCGCGAGCAAATCCTGTCCCCATAACAGCCATACCCATTTCAGACATGACAGTTCTCACGTCAGCAAAATCCACATTAATCAAACCTGGACGCGTAATTAAGTCCGCAATCCCTTGAACAGCGCCAAGCAGTACATTATTGGCTGCTTTAAACGCATTTAATAAAGAAATATTTTTTCCTAATACAGTTAATAACTTATTATTAGGGATAGTAATTAAAGAATCTACATGCTGTGATAAGCGCTCAATACCTTCTTCTGCGACTAAAGATCTTTGGCGACCTTCAAAAAGGAAAGGCTTCGTAACAACTGCAACAGTTAAAATGCCTAATTCTTTTGCAATTTCCGCTACAACAGGGGCAGCACCTGTACCTGTTCCGCCTCCCATACCGGCAGTAACAAAAACCATATCCGAACCTGTCAACATAGATTTGATTTTTTCTCTATCTGCTTCAGCTGCTTGCCGTCCTACTTCAGGATTGGCTCCTGCACCTAAACCTTTTGTTAATTCGTCACCCAATTGGATATGAACCGCTGCATTAGAGTTTTTCAATGCCTGAGCGTCTGTGTTTGCACAGATAAATTCAACTCCATTTACATGCTCTGCAACCATGTGTTCTACAGCATTACCACCGCCACCACCAACGCCAATGACTTTAATAACAGCTTCTGGTCGGTTTCCCATTGATTCAAACATGACTCGATTCCTCCAAATAATTTCCAATTTTTATAATTAATACCCGTAAGGACAAATAACATTTATCCAATAAATTAAAAGTTCCCTTGAAACCAGACTCTCATTTGCTGCCAAAGACCTTTAACTCCCCCATTAGGAGCATTTTTGCCATTATAACCTGTTTCATATTGTTGTTGATAGCCATATAGCAGCAATCCAACCGCAGTAGAATACACCGGATTAGCAATAACTTCTGTTAACCCCTCCACATTATTTTGTGGAGTTCCTAATCGCACAGGAATCTTGAACACTTGTTCAGCTAACTCAACAGATCCTTTTACTTTTGCAGCCCCGCCTGTAATGACAACACCTGACGCCATTAAATTTTCAAAACCACTTCGTCTAATTTCATTTTTAACTAGGGTAAATAGTTCATCATAACGAGCTGAAATAACATCAGCTAATACTTTGGCAGAAATTTTTCGCCCAGGACGTTCATTAATACTAGGAACCTCAATCATTTGATTGGCGTCTGCCAGCTCAGTTAATGCGCAGCCATATTTTAACTTTATCTCTTCAGCTGCTTGAGTGGGGGTGCGTAAAGCCACCGCAATATCATTGGTTACTTGATCACCTGCAATAGGAATCACCGCAGTGTGGCGAATAGCTCCATCAGAGAATACAGCAATATCTGTTGTTCCCCCTCCAATGTCAATCAAACATACTCCCAGTTCTTTTTCATCTTCAGTTAAAACAGCATGACTTGAAGCCAGTTGTTCTAAAATAATTTCGCCTACATCCAGTCCGCAGCGACGTACACATTTAACAATATTTTGCGCAGCACTAACAGCTCCTGTTACCATATGTACTTTGGCTTCAAGACGTACTCCGGACATTCCAATGGGTTCTTTAATACTGTCCTGGTTATCAATCAAAAATTCTTGCGGCAATACGTGAAGAATTTTTTGATCCGCTGGAATAGCTACTGCTTTTGCGGCATCAATAACACGCTCCACATCTGCTTGTGTTACTTCATAGTCACGAATTGCTACAATGCCATGTGAATTTAAACTTCGCACATGACTTCCTGCAATTCCTGTAAAAGCAGAACGAATTTCGCAACCTGCCATCAACTCAGCTTCCTCAACAGCTCGTTGAATGGATTGGACAGTAGCTTCAATATTTACTACAACTCCTCGTTTGAGGCCGCGAGAAGGATGAGAACCAAAGCCAATAATTTCAATATTATCGGCAGGATTAATTTCGCCTACTAATGCCACTACTTTGGAAGTTCCTACATCCAAACTTACAATGAGATTACGTTCTGTTTTTTTTGCCATATTTTTTACTTATTTTCAATTTCGTTATTTGTTTTTAGGAATCCCAACTCATTTGTAGGCGTTTTTGTTTCAGTTGCCCATGAAATGGCCATGCCATGAGGATATCTCAAATCAACCCGACGCGCAAAGCGTATCTCCTGATCCACAGCATCATTATTCAAAAAAATTGAATCATAGGCTCCTAGAAAACGGGCTAATCGTTCTAAAGGTGTTTCTCTTCCTAATAAAAGCATTGTACCGTTCGTTAATTGAATAAACCAAGCACCGCTTCTACTCATATACAACGTTTTTATGGTCATTTTTTCCTGCCAGAGCATTTTGCTCATGGAGTTATATTGCTGAACTATCGTATTCACTTGGCTTGCGGGTCCGTATAGCGTAGGTAATCCTTTTTTAATTGACGTACTTTCTTGCTCTTTTCTTTCAAAATTAGGATAAAAAATCTCTTGCTTATCGCTCAGTAATCCATTTTTTCCCCACTTCGCCATAACCTTTTTTTCATTGACGCGAATTTTCAATGTTTCTGGCCAAATTTTTTGAATATCTACTGACTGAACCCAAGTAATAGCCTGAAGTCGTGATTTTAATGAACGAACATTTACTGTCCAGAAACTGGCCGGTAAATCATTCGAAATAGTCTGCTCTAATTCTTCAGGAGAAAGATGAGTGTAATCTGCCTCTACTTTAACGACTGAAATAGGAAAAATGCCGCCACTTTGTAAATAATTCCATCCAAACTTAACACTGGCCACCAATAAAACTAAAACCGTCAATTGTACGCCACGTTTAAGTATTACCATACTATAATCTGAAGTTAAGAACATTTTTTTGGTCAATGATAACTCATTTTAAAAAAAACTCAAGCATCATGAAATTTTATCCCATGATTTAATATTATTTTCATTTTTATGTATTAGAATGCGCCCTACTCTAAAGCGACTTAATTTTATAGAACTACCTATGTCACCCGATGAACTATTAAAAATAGTACAAAATTTAATCATTAAGAAAAAAGAAGCACAAAAGCAAAATAAGTATCATGTGAATGATTCATATTATTTTTTGGAAGAGGCTTTACGTGCATTAAACGAATCAAACAATGAAAACACCATACAACAACAGCCTATTTATCAAAACTTGATAAAAATTATCAGGACCACTGATGACTTATCAACAACGATAGAAAATGCAAAAAACAACTGAGCTCTTAACCCACAGCATTAAAAAGAAGACAGCTCCTCTTGTTGAAAAACTGAAGTATTGTGCTAAAGAAGAGATATTAATCACTGATGATATCTCTGTTTGTTTAGCCTTTATTTATCTTGAGTATTTACGTCTTTTAGTTGATGAGTATCGGATAAATACAGAAACTGGTGAGCTGACACTCCATTCAACAGGCAGCACAGAGGAAAGTTTAAGTCTCAAATATTTTGACATTAATCTAGATCAAACTCGCACTGATGCTAAGAAACATTATATCCAACTACGAAAAAAAATAGCTCAAAGCTTAGAAGCTAATGTGGCATCTGAACCCATAAAATTAGCTATTCAACAAAAATTAGCAGAACAAGAAGTTATTACGCCCCTAGAAATAAGTCTTGAGCAGCTTCAAAAAGAACTTGACGCGGCGATAGAACGATTAAACTTCATGCAATGGAATATCAAAGCCAAAATTCTTGAGCTTCAGCAAGAAATGGCGTGTTTACAGTTACTTTCAGACGACCTAAACGATCCCAATATTTTTAAATCATGCCAATCGCGAAATGACATGCAGCAAAAACTTTCAGGACGTATAGAAACAAAATTTATTCTAAGCCCAGAAAAAAATGAACTTAAAAAAAACATTGATCTTATTATCAAAGATGATGACCCTATTGCCAGCTATATCACGCGTATTGAAAATATCGAAACAGCGTTGCAACGTAATCGAACGCCTTGTTGGATTCGAAAACTTTTGAGAGCAAAAGATAGCCCAACAAAATCTTATATTAGATTTACCCAATGGCACAATAATTTTACAAACTCTCAAGAATTTCCAACACCTTCAGAGCCTATGAGCAAAAAAATCAGATAATTCGTTCATGAAAAATCAAATCATCCACTGTTTCGCGTGCACGGATCAACGTAGCCTTGTCACCATCAACCCATACTTCTGCAGCTCTAGGACGAGTGTTGTACTGCGAACTCATCGAAAATCCATACGCTCCCGCCACACCAATAGCCAAATAATCGCCAGCCTTTAAGCTTGCAGGTAATGGCTGATTTTTGACAAAATAATCACTGGTCTCACAAATAGGACCTACGACATCATAGGATTTCTCTTCGAAAGAATGATCCGGTACTTTTACTGGCCAAATGGGATGAATTGCTTGATATAAAGCTGGGCGCAATAAATCATTCATTCCAGCATCAACAATCGCAAATTTTTTTTCAAACGTTTTCTCTTGATTCTCTTTCAAATATTCAACTTTTGTTAATAAAATACCAGCATTCCCTACGATTGACCGCCCAGGCTCTAGCATCACTCTTACAGGACGCTCTCCTATCATACTTGAAACAGATGCAGCTAATTGAGACACATCAAGAGGACTTTCATCCGTGTAAGTAATACCAAATCCTCCACCTAAATCTAGATATTCAATCGTGAAACCTTGATTCACTAAGTCATCGTATAAAGATAATAGACTTTGTAACGCCTCCATATAAGGCTTACATTCGGAAATTTGCGAACCAATGTGACAGGCAATGCCTATAAACTTTAGATGCGGAAATTTTTCTCGCTGTAAGTACAACTGTTTTGCCTGTCGCCATTCAATGCCAAATTTATTTTCTTTTAATCCGGTTGCGATGTAAGGGTGAGTTTTAGGATTGACATTTGGATTAATGCGTAAAGCCACCGAAATACATCGATTTTCACCCAAAGCTAGTTTTTCAATACGAATTAATTCCTCCTCTGACTCCACATGAATGCAACCAATATCATTATTGATAGCCTCGCGTATTTCCTGTTCCGTTTTGCCAACACCGGAAAAAAATATTTTTTTAGGATGAACACCTGCTCTCAAAACACGTTGGAGTTCTCCCCCAGAAACCACATCAAAACAAGCACCCATTTTAGCCAGCGTACTTAATATCATTAAATGACTATTGGCTTTTACTGCATAAGCAAAGATTGGTTCTTTTTTTCCTTTTAATGCCTGGCCAAATGTTTCTGTAATAAACTGCCAATTTTGCTTGATCATTGAATGAGAGTAAACGTAAGTGGGTGTACCAAAACACTGAATAATTTCTTCAACGTTTACATCATCTACCCAAAGAGATAATTCATTGTAATGAAAGTTACCATGCGCATTAACCATTTGCTATCCACCTAAAAAAATGCTACTATTTTTGATAGTTAAAGATATTTTTAATTGATTATTATGAGTCACCAATACATTGAGGACATTGACAAAGCTTATGTTAGTGAATATGACGCTTTCTTACAAGCTTTTGATAAGAGTCATCCAATAAAATCCGCATCACAGCGAGCAGAAATTGCAAAACATAAGCGAATTGCTGAAAGACGTGATAACCCTTCATGCAGCCAAAACGAAGAAAATAGTGACTCAATTTAATTTGGTTAATTTGGTTAATTTGGTTAATTTAGTTAATTTGAGTCTTTCCTGACTATATGGGAAAAATAGATGAACAACGCAAAACAGCAATGGAATTGCTGAAAGCACTTGATAACACTATCGAAAAAGGCCCCTGGGACAAAAGTGTTTTTTTAGGCAACATTGGTAAAAAATTAAAAGATATTCGCTTTAATTTTAAGAATCGACTTCGCTTTATTGATCCTGGTTTTGAAGAAACGCCCGATGCTGAGGGTGCAACAGCAACAGCAGCCCCCCCATTACGAACAGTATCCCTCGAACCTAATGCAGATCAAATTGAAGCTTATGTTTCTCTTTACAATGTTGATGGTGGAAGCGTGCCTAAATGGGAAAAAATCATTCAAAGTCTTGATAAGCAAATTGTTACACGCCCAGTTTACGCCACAGAACAAGCCGCGCGTATGGCTATTCGAGCAAAAACAATTAAAAAAAATGATGCTTATGCGAGTTTTATTTTGAATAAGGCAGATATTATCCCTCCCAAAGATGGAAAAGCACCTCTGGATCGTCAGGGAAATCCATTACTTATTTTAAAAGATACTGCTCTAAAAATTGAAAACGTTACTCATTTTTGCCACGAGTCAGGCACTTATGTTTTTCAAAATAATACCTTGTCGCGTATTGGTGATATGAATTTTATGGATGATTAGAGCATGTCCTCAATGCTACTTCTCTTGCTCTAATTGTGCCACACGTTTTTGTAACTCACGCACTTTATTGATGAGCTGAGGAAGCTGTTGTTGTGCAACGAGTTGTTCTATAGTTTTCTCTTGAGGACGAGCAGGACTTCCTAACCAAACTGAGTTTTTTCTTATGAGTTTCTTGGGGGGCACGCCTGTGCGCGCACCTAAAATAACATTATCCTCAATAGTCACATGATCGCTCACACCCACATTGGCCGCCAAAGTAACATGACTGCCTGTTTTTGAGCTTCCTGCTACTCCGGTCATAGAGCAAATAATATTATGTGGGCCAATTTTGACAGAATGTGCAATTTGCACCAAGTTATCAATTTTGGTTCCAGTTCCAATACGCGTAGTACCCAATGAAGCCCGATCAACTACTGTATTTGCACCAATTTCGACATCATCTTCAATAATTACTTTTCCTACATGAGGTACTTTCTGTTGCTTCCCTTCATGAAGCCGGTAACCAAATCCATCACTACCAATGACACAACCAGCATGCAGAATAACACTGCACCCAATCACACTATTGTTATAAACCACAATATTGGGATGCAAACACGAATGCTCTCCGACTGCAACATTATCACCTAAAACACACCCTGCTAGTATAACGGCATGAGCCCCGATATGAGAATCTTCACCAATAACCACATGAGGCCCAATATAGGCAGTTTCATGAATTTTAGCACTTGCGGCAACCACAGCAGTGGGATGAACTTGTGCAGAATATTTCTTATCTTGAAAAAAATGCTTTAGCAAAAGCATAAATGTCAACATAGGTTTTTCAACTTGAATTAAAGCTTTATCACCCAACGATTGAATGGTAGGAGGGACAATAACTGCAGCAGCGGGGGATTGCATGGCTTTTTCTTGATATTGTTCAGACTCAATAAAAATTAACGTATGTGGTTCAACATCATCAATACCAGAAAACCCCTGTATACGTGTATCAGGATTTCCAATAAGTTGACCCGATGTTAAAGAATAAATTTCAGATAAAAGTAGGTTCATGCGGTATAACGCCTCAAAATTAATGCAGTGTTTGCTCCTCCAAAAGCAAAATGATTGGATAAAGCTATTTCAATAGGAAGAACACGTGCAGTATTGGGAATATAATCCAAATCACAATCAGGATCAGGAGTTTCTTGGTTAATGGTGGGATGTAAACGTCCTTCTTTCAGACTTAAAGCTGTCGCTATTATTTCAAGAGCTCCTGCAGCGCCAATAGTATGCCCCGTCATCGACTTTAATGCGGAAATAGGAATATTATACGCTCGTTCACCAAAAACAGCCTTGATCGTTTGGGTCTCTGTCACATCATTCAGAATTGTACCAGTTCCATGTGCGCTAATATAATCAATTTGCTGAGCGTCGACACCCGCATCGATTAAAGCTGATTGAATAGCACGTACTTGCCCTCCCATAGAGGGAACGGTAATGTGATAAGCGTCACAAGTAGACGCTGCACCTAAAATTTCTGCATAAATAGTTGCTCCGCGGGCTTTAGCATGCTCAAACTCTTCGAGCATCAATAAGCCAGCTCCTTCAGCCATAATCATGCCATCTCGCCCTTTATCAAAAGGACGAGATGCTTTTTCGGGGCATTCATTATGAGTAGACATCACTCGCAATCGGCACCAAGCAGCCATAGTAGACTGAAAAATCATAGCTTCTGCCCCGCCTGTTAATGCAAGGTTGAGTTTACCTAAGCGAATTTGCTCAAAAGCATGAGCAATAGCTTCAGCAGAAGAGTTACATGCATTAGAAAAAGTAATATTAGGCCCACCCAGCCCTAATTCAATAGCTATTTGATTAGCAGCAGAGTTAGCCATGGCCCGGATAATTGTTAAAACAGGAACTTTTTTCCATGTATCGTTATAATATATATCAAAAGCGTCTTCAATTGAGGGTGTACCTCCTTGCCCGGTTCCAATAAAAGTTCCAACTGAAAGCAACTCTGGCGATTTAAGTGAAAACCCTGATTTTTCCATAAGTTTTCTAGCACAGTACAAAATAAATTGAGAAGTACGTGGGTAACGGCTAGTTTTTTTATATTCAGGATACTCATCCAATGAAAAGTCAATCACTTCCCCAGCAATTTGTGTTGTGTAAGGGCTGGGATCATAAGCAGAAATACGTCGGACACCACTTACGCCAGACAGAGCAGCAGACCAAAATTTATCTAGTCCCGTGCCAATGGATGTTGTTACTTCCATTCCTGTGATGACAACGCGTCTTGCCATAATTACCCCTCACTCGCCTTTTATCCAGTGAAAGGGGGTGATAATATCTCTGTAGCACAGTACTGTCAAGGCATATACTCTTCGCACTTCAACTTTCGGTTTTGTTGCAAGCTGCATCGCCTTCAGTCATGTACTAGTCGTACACTCCTTCGGCTGCTTCGCTTGCGCCTCACCGAAAAGTGAATCGCTGTGAGTAAACTCAGCGTAATTGACTTAAAAACTCTGCTTGCTCATGCACTGTATGTCGAGGAAGTATATCTGCCATTTTAATAACATATCCTAAGCTTCTAATTTTGTGAAAGAGTTTAATATACAACATTGAATTTCCTCCTAAATCAAAAAAACTTGCTTTGAGATCCAAATCATTAATATTTAACACTGATTTCCAAATATTAATAAGCTGATATTCTAAAAGAGATTTCTTTAGAGGAAGTTGATTTTTCTTTACTTCTTTTCTCTCAATTATTTTTTGTGATAGCGTATTTACTCCATCAAATACTCTATTAAAATCATACAACATGGCAATAAAATCATCGTGTGGATGTCCAATACAAAGTAATAGTTTTTCTGAACACTCTAAATCCAGTGACACCCATCCTTGCCATTGATAATCTTGTATAGCCTGATAAAGAACAGTTGGATCAAATCCTCTACTCTGAACAATTCTGGCGTTATATATTTCTTTGACAACAATAATTTGCTGTTCATGGGGAAAGTTCTTTTGAATTATGCCCAATAGTTTTTCAAGTGAATTAAATTCATGAGTGTCTAAAATGATGGGTGGCTTTCTTTTTTTATCAAATTGAACATTGCCGATATATAAACTTAAATCAAATCGAAAATTTGTTAATTCATTCAGATAATGTGTGTATTTGGGTTCAAACAAAGGAATTACAGGTATGGACCAGTGCTTTATTAGACTCCAAATAAATAAAGGATTCACAAATGTTTCTTTTTCCAGTAAAAAATAATCTTCTTTTGTATACTTGCCATTGTTTTTTTGTAGATATTCATAAAGGAATTCTTGCCATCCCTCATGTCGCAAATCCCCTAGAATAATACGACTAACACTTGATGTTGTATCAAGTAAATGTGATGCCTTTTGAAGTATCGTTTCAATATAGTCTAGATTAGGAAAATACTGAGCCACTGAATTCATAATAATAGTATTAAATTTTTTTGAAAAAGAGTTAATTTGATTGGCAGATAGTAATGAAAAGTGTGTATTTTCATTTTGGTACAATTCATTTAACTTTTGAATGACTGAGGCAGAAATATCAATGCCTTCATAAGTAAGATAACACTTTTGCAGAGACTGCATAATTTGGCCTGTGCCACACCCTAACTCTAGAACTTGCCCCAAGGGAAAACGCTTAATTTTCATCACAATATTTTCCAACCAATCCTGCATCACTTCCACAGAAAATGGCTGTCCATTTATACTGTCATTCCATCCCAACCACGCTTGCTTTTGAAGATCATTCACTTGTTCATACAATGCGTTATAAATATTTTTCCAGTAATACACGACTCTCTCGTCCCCCCCCCGGAACGAGTCCGTTGCAAGCTCTGGCGAAGATGGCGACAGGGGAGAATGGTTTTGATTAAAATTAATAAAAGCAGACAATGTCTTTTTAAAAAATTTACCCCATTGCAACGCCGCTGCTTGAGAAAAAATATCGTCTGAAAAAATAAATTTCACTTGAATATGTTCTTCAGACAAACCAACTTGTGTTTCCAAATCAAACCGGGCAATATCATAATCTAACTCAATGGGTTCAAACATCTTTTTATCAATCAGAGGCGCTTCAAAAGCATTAAATACGAACTGAGATAACGGTTGCGCCTCTGTTAAAAGACTACTTCCAACTGCAGCAGCAACAGAAGCAAATGGGATTTGTCGATGTTCTAACACAAATGCATTGCGCCATTTAATTTCATTTACCCATTTCAGCCAATCCCATAGGATAACATCTGAACGTTTTAATGCTATGACGCCAAAATTAATAAATAACCCTAAGCAATTTTTTTCACTCTCTTCGCGTAAAGAAATAGGCAACGCTATTTGTAATAACTCTTCATTAATAAACGACATTAAAGTTTTCGCAAAAATAGCGAGCAAGATATTGCTAATACTGGCAGAAGAAATAGCCGCAAATTTTTTTAATTGCTGTAATTCTTCCTCTTCTATCAAGAGTTGATGTTGAAATCCCTTAAATGATCGTTGACTTGAGCTTTTGCCAATAGATAATGTATTTTTTAGACGAGCTAATCCGATTTCTTTGACATAATCATGAAGTAGCGCTTGAGAAATGATGGGGGTCTGCTTTTTTTCAATGTACTCCAAATAATGCCTGTCTATATTCTGCGTGCTTGAGGATGGCTCTAGTAACAAGGCCTGCAAACGTTCAAAAAAGATAGCAAGGCTTCCTCCATCGGTTAACAAATGATGAAACACTAATTGTAAATACAAATGACCCTGACTTACGTAAACAACCGCTCTTACTAGAGGTGCTTGGGTTAAATCAAAAGGTTTGGACATCATTTGTTTAACTTTTTCAACATCAAAATACTCACTGTATATTAAATCTGCCTTGAAATATATCGAAGTAATTTCTTGAAAGACTTCATCGTTTTTCTCAAAAAAACGCAACCTAAAAAGAGGATCTTGAGCAAAAAGTGCATTGAGTTTATTTATGAACAATTCAGGAGAAACAGAGAAAAGAATTTTATATAAAAATGCATCATGATAACAAAATGTATCAGGAAAAAATTGACAAAAGACCCATATACCTTTTTGCATGGGTGATAATGGAAAAATATGTTCAGAAAACACAGATGAACTATCTTTTTTTCTAATACATTCTTCTAAATAACTCACCCAAGGATGCTGAATAAAATCTATAAGAGAAATTTTCACCTGAAACACCTTATAAACTTCACTGAGCAACTCAATGGCTTTAAGTGAATGTCCCCCATTATCAAAAAAAGAAGCATTTGTATCTATAGTGTTCTTTTTTAAGACCTTGCACCATATTGCGATCATTTCTGATTCATTAGATTTTTTTTGCAACGGATGGTTTTGCTTTATTTCTTCTTCATTCACCTGTTTTAAATCTTTCAATGCTTGAAAGTCAACTTTTCCATGAGAAGTTAGCGGTATTGAATCGACTTCGATAAAATCACTGGGATGCATAATAGGAGGCAACGTCTGATGAAGAAAGTCTTTTAAACGAGGCAATTCAAAACAAGAATCAAAACAAGAATCAAAAAAAGAATCAAAAAAAGAAACATTGTGATGTTTAGCAAGAAGTGCAATAGACTCCACTCCCTCCAAAACATCTTCTTCAGATAGTCCAAAATCCACTAGTGTTGCAATTTCTGTCACACCTATTGCTTTTAACTGATGAAGCAATTTCATGCAGTTTTTTGGCGTTCCAATTAAACATTTATTTTCAACAAAATTTTTTACTTTTGTTTCAAAATAATCCGCTGTAAAAGATTCTGTGGTTTGACTATCTCCCTGCATGTTTGCCAATAATCGCAGGTGCGCATGAAAATACTCTTCTAGCGGTTTTTTTGCTTTCTTATACGCCATACCAGGTTCGGAATGAATATAGGTATGCAACATTACCGTGACTTGCTTCTGCGTTGGATCAAATCCAAATTCCAATAAATTTTGGCGGTAAAGTTCTAATTTTTCTGCAAGAGAATCTATATCCTGCATTAAAAGATGGGTTAATAAATGACAACCTAAACGACCCGCTTCAGCACAAACTTCACTATCATCAGCTACTGTTATCCATAAAGGACATTCTTTTTGTATTGGTCGTGGAAATACTTGTACGGAACACATTTCTCCTACGCCGTTGATCGCTTGATAGACTCCCTCTCGCCAAATGTCTTTTAACTCTCTTACTTTATCAAAAAGAATTTTTTTTCTATTGGCATAATTTTCAGGAGAAAAAATAAAATCATTGGGGTGCCATCCTGAAGCAACGGAAAAACGTATACGGCCTGGGTAAAAACAATCCAAAGTACTCCATTGTTCGGCTATTTTTACCGTATGATGCAGAGGCAATACAAGGCTACCCGCCCCTAAAACCAATTTATCTGTCACTCCAGCTAAAGCAGCCATAATAACTGCCGGTGAAGAAAACGGCGCCCCTATTTCAGAAAAATGGCGTTCTGGCGTCCACATTCCATATAGCCCCAGTTTATCGGCTCTCTTTGCCAGTTTTTGATAGAAATCAATGATGGATGAAGAAGGGAAAAACGAGCGCACTTCAGGGAAACAAAATAGGCTAAATTGCTGTAATGAATATACAGTTGATGTTGACTGTTTGTCAGTAGACTCTCTCTCAAAATAAGCGACTAAACTTTGCGAATCTCGAGAAGATGGCATAACAACGGCTTTTTTGATCAAACCTGAAGCACACAGTGCATGTTCAATTTCAATCAGATCAACTCTTTGACCTCGTATTTTAAGTTGTCGGTCACGTCTACCTATAAAATCAATATCGCCATTATCATTTATTCGAACAAAATCTCCCGTTTTATATACTCTTTCAACTTTATTGCTTTCTAAATGCAACTCAATAAATGCTTTTTCAGTCTCTTCTGACTGCAAATAATCCGTTGCTAATCCACTACCCCCGATACATAGCTCACCCACAACACCTTGAGGTAAAATTTGATGCCATTGATTCACAACTGCGCAAAATGTATTCGATATAGGATGTCCAATATTTACAGTCTCATCTAATTTTAAATGCGCCAATGTTGTCCAAATGGTCGTTTCTGTCGGGCCATATAAATTTATAATTTCATTTTGTGCCTGTCTTAATATGTTACATAACTCTTGTGTTAGCGTCTCTCCACCAACTAATACATACTGCAAAGAGTCCAAAGGCAACTCAGCTTCTAAGAAAATTTTCCAACGTGAAGGCGTTGTTTGTAAATAAGTAGGATGATAATGCGTTATCCATTTTTTTAATAACTCAGGATCCATAACATGTTTATCATCAGGAAATAACAGGGTTGCACCTACGCAAAAGGGTGCAAGTATTTCTAGTAAAAAAATATCAAACGTAGGTTGCGTAACAGATAGCCAACGATCGTTGGGCTGAAGATTTAGTTCATGACAAAGCACAGTGATATTATTATGTAATGCTTCATAAGATACTCGAACTCCTTTAGCTTCGCCGGTGCTGCCCGAAGTAAATATAATATAGGAAATATTGTGATGATTTTCCGGAAACTTTTTTGAAAGCGTTTTATTTTTAAGCCCATTAAGGCTCAAAATATCCTGGCAATGCGCTTCTTTCAATCGTTTCTGCATAAGCGCTTTGGGCCAATCTAACCCTATAGGCATAAAAGTAATACGCGCCGATAAGCAAGCCAATAAAGTAACAATCCAAGATTCATCACGAGGCAACATAATTCCTAAAACAGTTCCTACCATATGAGCTTTTAGATAATGCGTGCACTGTTCTACTTTTTTCCATAACTGTTGATAAGATATTTTTTGATGTTCCACAATATAAGCAACAGCTTGAGGATGGAACGCAATATTTTCTTGCAACATTTGCATAATATCTTGCTTTTGTTCGTATTTCCCCCCATAAACTACGTGGCCATTTAAAGAAAACTGGTTTAACAGACGATATGGCTCATTTAATGCCTGTCTAATAATGAAATGAAAAGACGAAATAATTAATGCAGCATTTTTCTCAGCAGATTGAAATTTAAAAAATAATTCCATAGATTCTGGATCAAATTGAATCGTCAAAGGGAAGTCAGTCACTTGATCATAGGTTACTTTTTCTAATGCTGGAAATTGCTTTTTATCGGGTCGTGGAAAATTTAATATCGTCAAAATAGAGTCAAAATAAATGGAATTTTTCTTTTCATCCATTTCCATCATTTCAAGCAAACTGACCCTATCATGCTGTTTAAGTAAATGTATTTGTTGCTGAACTTTCTGCATCCAAGAGATAAACGATAAACTTGGGTCAATGCTTATAGAAAAAGGCAACGTATTGGCAAAACATCCCGCATATTTTTTCCATTCATCTGACAAGGATTGTTTGCCTGAATAAACCAAGCCGGAAACGACTTGTTTTTGATCCAGCCAGAATGCCAGTAATAAACTCCAACAACTTTGAAAAAAAACGGCATAGGATACGTGATGTTGCGTTAAAAACATTTGAAGTTTTTCTTTTTCATTCGAAGTAAAAGAAATAAAAAGTTTTTTTTGCTTAAACGAATGAGGGCGAATATTATTAGTCCCTACACTTGCAATTAATGTGGCTTCTTGTATGTTTCCCCATTCTTTTTTCCAAAAATCGAGACTGTCGTGCTTTGTATGCTGCAAATTAAAATTCAAAAATTGTTTGATTGAAGGTTGCTGGATATATTGATAATTTTTTTGTTGATAGATTTGATGCAATCGATCAATCAACAAAGTCGAACTGACTGCGTCTAAAAAAAGATGATTGTAATAAAAGTAAACTTTATCTTTTCCATTGGGCAATCGAAAATGTTCGATAAAAAAAGCACCTCGTTGAAAAGGATTAATACCTTTCGCCATTGAACTTTGCTCTCGCTCATTTAACTTTTTTTCAATGCTTAAATCATCATCCTCCGACCAATCAAAAAAAACATAAGGTGCCGTAAATAATGAAGAATGAAAACAAATATTAAATAACTCTGGCGTTTCTACTCTCTGAATAGATTGCTGCAACACGTCAAATTCAGAAACAAGTTGCTGATATGCCCAACGAAAACGTGATGAATCTAACTCCTGATTATAAAAAAGCGTAGCCAAAACCATGTAGGTACCCTCACTTTTTTTCATCCATTCATACAACATTCCTTTTTGTGAAGGCAATAAAGCAAACTGCTTTGTCGTCATTCCAGCCAGAGCATGCCAGTCTATTTTTCCATTCGTCGTCAGTGGCCATTCTTTTAACCAAATGTACTCTCTTGGAATCATTGCAGCACTAAGAAATGTACTTAATTTTTGCCTAATTTCTTGATCTTGGGGAATGATTTCTGCGTGTTTCTCTTTTAAAAACGCCACTAATTTTTTTCTTTGATTTTCCTCTTTAATTGCCAATACAACCGCTGAATCCACTCCCTTAATTTTTGATAGTTTTTGTTCTATTTCCGTGAGATCAACCCGATGGCCCTGTATTTTAGCCTGTCTATCTAATCGCCCCATAAATTCCATTTCTTGGGTGTCTAAATTGATAACACCTAAATCTCTTGTTTTAAAAACACGGCCAATTCCGGGCAAAATAGGAAATCTAGAAGCCGTCAACATTGGATTCTGCCAGTAACACAAAGCCAATCCGATGCCTGCAATTGTAATTTCACCGGGAGTTCCTGGCGGCAATAATAAACCCTGCTCATCGATAATTAGCATTTTTTGGTTTTTCATAGGGCGACCATAAGGAATCGGCTTATCCGAAGAATAATCTGTGATTTCAGTACTGATAGACCAAATAGCCGCCTCAGTTGAACCACCCAATGCTAAGATACGGCAACGCTCACTAACAAATTTTTTTATTTTTTGTGGAAGTTGTGATGCAATTAAATCACCACTTAACAGAACCCAACGTAGGGGTAAAATTTCTAAGCTATTCTCTATATATTCCAAATGCTGAATCAATAAATCTATTAAAGCTGGTACACTGTTCCAAATGGTTATTTTATGGGTATAAATTAACTCCAACCAAATTTCAGGATTCTTACTCGCCTCATCCTCTAATAAAACAACTGCGGCGCCACTAAAAAAACCAGCAAATACATCAAAGACTGAAAGATCAAAACTTAATTCAGATAGCGCAAATAAACGATCTTGGCTATTAAGCGCTAAACGCTCTCGCATGTCATCTAAAGTATTCAACACTGCAACGTGCGTCATCGCCACGCCTTTAGGACTCCCTGTTGAGCCAGAGGTGTACATAATGTACGCAATCGCTTCAGAATTTATTTTTGGTAAACTGCGATGTTTTTTGTGTGCCTGAGGTGGCAATACGCATATCTTCTGGCATTCTTCTTGCGTTAACACCAAACTAGGTTTAGCTTCATCAAGAATACTTTTAATTCTTGATGGCGCATCTTTTACATTCAAAGGTAAATAGGTAAAACCTGCTTTTAAAATACCGAGAATAACAACAACTAATTCCCAGCCTCTTCCACCGAGAACAGCAATAACTGAAGCAGGTTCTAATTCTCGAGACAATAAATTATCAGCACTATTATTCGAAAGAATCTCCAATTCTCCGTAAGTTAAACAGCGTGTTGCAGAAATTAATGCCGCCGCTTCTGGCGTTATATTGGCAATTTGTTGGAATCGTTCTGCTAAAGTATAAACGTCATCATAAAGGGCTTCCGTATGATTCCATTGCTCCCACCCCAACCATTTTTCCTGAACTTTAGCATCTTTAAAGGACATATTGTTTTATTTGCTATGTAAAAAAGGATTAGGATACTCTTTCTTCTCAAAAATATTGGTGAAATTGGTTTCTTTTAAAAAAGAAACTAATAAACTCGCAGGAAAAATAAATATAATATTCATGATCATTTTGAGTACGATACCCCAACATACCATTGAAAGAAGATTGCTTTGAAAAATAGTGCCGTAAAGCATAATAATAAATCCCAATCCCGTAAAAACAATTTCACCTAACGTGGACGCACCAATACTTCGCAACCAAAAAAAGCGGCCATTGAGCATAACTTTCCATTTGGTGAGCAAACGTATATTGAGAAATCCCCCAATTAAAAAACCAATGAATGACGCCGATAACACTTTTAATAAAGGTGCTAGCACCATTTGATAAGCGGATTGTCCATGCCAATCCGGAGGCGCCGGCAAATGAATCAATACATAGAGTATGGCTGCACAAATAAAACTGACTAAAAACATAAAATATAACATGTACTTAGCCGCTTTATACCCATATAACTCAGCGATAATGTCACTTAAAATAAACCAGAGAGGTGACAATAATGATCCTGCAGAAGCAACGGTACTATCAATTAACACGGGTCGATAAACCACTAATTCGGCACAAAATCCCAAGCCGATATATAACATACTTAAAAATATTAAGCACTTAAATTGACTACTACTCATGTTGCATTTCCACCCCTCGAATCATTGAGGATATTATAAATAACGTGCTATGATTTCTCAAATTAAATCTAAGAGACTTATATGTCAAAAGAATATTTACATGCTTATCATGAGTCTTCATTAGGCGAACTTGAAGCACAACGTCTTCATTTATTTAATCTCGCTTATGCTCCCAAAACTCATCAAATATTAGATCATATTATTACCACGCTAGATTCACCGTTAAATATTTTAGAATTGGGCGTTGGCACTGGCGCCATTGGCAGTTGGCTTTCTAAAAAAGTAGCACATCAAGGCAAATATGTTGGTATTGATAAAGATCCACAGCAATTAGAAAAAGCAGCAAAAGTTATTTCTGGTCCCCATACCGCCCTGCTTAAAATTAATCTACTTGACCCAACGCATATTGAAAAGTTACTGGCTGAAAAACCAACCAATGGCTATCATTTAATATACTGCCGCTGGGTATTATGCCACATTCAAAAAAAGCAGCGTATTGCTCTCATTCGCCAGATAATGGATCTTCTTGCTAACAATGGCGTGTTTGTTTGCGAAGAACCCAATTACCATAGTATGCATCTTTTAGTGAATGGAACACCAGTAGAAGATCCTGCCATTTCAGAGTGGAAAGAAATGGTTAAAAGTTTACAACAAAATGTTGCTTTAGGCCTTGATTTAGAAATGGATGCTCACAAACTATTAACTGAATTTAGCGAAGCCATTTCTAATAATCAGCATTATGACGCTAATATCGCAGATGAATCTACACCGACGCTTGTTGGCGAACAAAAATATGCGTTGGTTCTTGGATTGCAAACCGCAAAAGACGCCATTTTATCTACGGGGAAAAGTACAGAAGAATTTCTAGCTCTTCTGCAACAATTTGAGGAAATTGCTGAAAATCTTCATAAAGCTGTCGTTTATTATACGAATACATACATCAAGCTTTTAAAAAATTAGCATTAAATCTTCTGCTACGTTGCGCCAAGTTCTGAGCTCTTTGTGATGTTCACCGATAAGCCTTCTTTGTGAATGCGCAAAGTCCTGATCATTAAGTAATTTGCTCATCCAATCAGCAAGTTCTTTTGGACTGTCGGGAGAAAAATAAAGTCCTAACTGACCACAAACTTCCTTGAGTACCGGGATGTTAGCGCACAATGCAGGAATTCCTAACCAAAGAGCTTCCCCGGCTGGTAATCCCCATCCCTCTGCTTTACTTGGAAGTATGAGAGCAATAGCGTTTTTATATAACCTAACTAAATCGGTTTGATGTGGGTTATTGATAAAAATAATTCTTTCTTTGATTGCAGCAAACTGATCAGATTGTAAATATTTAGTGATGCGTTTTCGCTGCACTCCCGCAAGAACAAGCTGAGATGTTTCGTCTCCTTTTTGCGTTAATTCCAGCAAAGCCTTAATGGCACATTCTACATTCTTTCTACCAATTGTAGAGCCTACGCATAAAAAATACGGCGCACTTGGAAATTGAATGCTTGGAGTATCATTACCGTTTCTGCATTCATGAGCAAGTTGCACAACATGAATTTTTCTGGATGGAAGCAAGCCCATCGATTGGCATTTTTCAATTTCAATTTTTGTAAAATACGAATTGCAGGTAATGAGATAAGAAGCATTAATAACCACAGAATTGTCTTCAAGAAATGCTTGAGTAAAATTATTTTTTTTATTTTTCCCATAGTTCATTAAAGGCAACACATCATGTAAAAAGGGTACCAACTTTACACCAGCATGCTTTTTTGTCAGGGTATTTAGATAATCAGCAATAAATTTTGGTCTTCCTGCTGAAATTAAATAGCTATTTGAGAGATTTACCCCATTTAAAGACATGCCTGCTTTTTTCCATCGATATAAATTAATTTGCCTAAAAATTGCAGTCACCATTAACGTGAAAAAACTTGAAGAGGTTCGAACCCAAAGAGGCGAAGTTTGCAACGGAATATTTAAGTTAATTTCTGACGCTTCTTCTGATGGAGATATCATGGGTAAAATTTCAAAAAAATCTTGATGACCAGGAGAATAGATGACATAACGTGCCCCTGAATTAATTCGAGACAACTCAATCGCTATTTCGGCAACCACTTTAGCTATTCCATAATATTTGAATTTTGATGAAGCGATAAATAACTCCGTTAAATCAAAAAAAACATCAGACTTCATACTCATTTAGGCAACCATTTTTACTTTTAATTTTCGATGGTAATGAACCAGATACAATGTAAGCATGATTGTACCACACAGCAAAGCAGATATGATGAACATAAACTCATGAAAAGCATACATAAAACTTTCTTTGACAATATTTTGTAAAAATAATGGAACTTCAAAAACACTTCGTGTTGCCGCAGCAGCATCTAACAATTGAGTACTAATATATTGACCATCTAATTGAGTTAAAAGCATTTTTTTGCTGAATTTTTCTAAAAAAATCCCTGCCAAAGCAACACCAATTACAGAGCCAGACATTGCCATGGTAAAAAATAAACCGATTGCAGTGCCCGCGTCTTTTTGTGGCGCTTCTTTACTCACACCGTGAATGGTTGAGGGTGTGTGAATTCCCACTGCTAATCCCATGAAAAATAAACTAATAAAGATGGGTGTCAAATTTTGTGTTAAAGGAAAGAAAAGTGCAGCGATACAAGACAATAAGGCAAGAAAAAGTGAAATTAAGACTGGCAATAAGAAACCTTGTTTGTCCATCGTTTTTCCGACAATCGGGGACGAAAGAGCAACAAATATTGTCATGCCTAACAAAATTAACCCTGCGTCTTCCGCGCTATAACCTAAAATATTTTGAAGATAGAGTGGCATAATAAACAAAAGTGAACCCATGAATATCATAAACAAAAATCGTATGGCTACTAAAATACTGAATCCTTTATGTGTCAATAAGGCTATATTGATTAAAGGATTGCTTTTTTTGTAACTAGAATGCACAAATAAAGCGAGCAAAAAAATGCCTAATGCCAAACAAAGCGTTAGATTTATATTATTTAATTGCGTCCATTGATTCAATCCATAAAGTACTAGCGCTAATCCCATCACAAACGAAAAAACATTATATAAGCTCATTTGTTTATTGTTATTCGAAGCTACATCTGCTGGAACAACCCAAAAAGCACTAATTAACGAAAGAATACCTAAAGGCACATTGATCCAAAATACCCAAGACCAACTCAAATGTTGAACAATTATTCCGCCTGCCGTAGGTCCTAACGTTTGTGATAATCCTGTAATGGTGACCGCCATTCCCGTTACCATACCGCGTTGTTCCGTTGGAAAGCTATTAAATGTAATCACTAATGCTAGTCCAAATGCAGCGGCAAACCCTAGCCCTTGAATAAAACGCATAATCACAAGCGCTGTAATATTACTTGCAAGCCCACATCCTAAGGAGCCTAAGGTAAATAAAAACACTCCCAACAAAAATATTTTTTTTCTTCCATGCATGTCTGCAAGTCGCCCAAAGACAGTAAAAGAGAGTGCCGTTGCTAACAAATAACTGCTAATGACCCATTGCATCTGATTCAATGTCGCTTGTAATGAGCTAGCAATACTTGCTAAAGCAAGATTAACAATAGTCATATCCAAATTTACCAACATTATCATAATTCCTGTGGAAAAAAAGATAAGCCATTTTCGATTATTTTTTAACATATCATGCACTCCTATTTTTTTATAAAAATTGTTTGTAACTTCTCAGCCCTCCTGTCGTCATTGCGAGGAGAAGGTGGCATTGTGTAGCGACAGCGGAACAATACCAACGACGACGTGGCAATCCAGGCATTGAGACTAGATTGCCGCGTCAGGTTTACTATTACTCTGCTACGCTACGTAATAGAAAACCCTCCTCGCAATGACGGGCTGCGCGGGGTGATTAGTTACAACTGTTTTGCAAAACTTTCTGCATCAAAATAATCACGGAAAAGTGAAATTTTTTCATTCGTAATTTCAATGACGCTAACAATTGGCATGACGATGTCTTTACCTTGAAAGCAAACGTGTGTTTTTCTTTCAATCATGGCAACATTTTCCGAAAATACTTCACGCTCAATATTCCATTGAATTTTAGATGTCATCTCAAAAAATCCTTTAAATTTTTCGTATACCGCCTTTTTTCCTTTAATAACGGACGCTTCTGGCACATTTTCAAAATGGATATCTTCTGCAAAAAACTGCGCAGTTGCATCTGCATCACGATTCTCAACCGCTTGAATAAATTGTTTGATTATATTTTTCATTTTTACCTCTTTTAAATTTAAATTAAAACATTAACTCTGACAGTAATTAAGTACACAGTGTATTTTTTATAAAATTATTCATCGCATCATATGCCTTATCCACCTCCTCACTTAAACCAATAAATGTATGATAATGATGTGGCATTTCTTCCCCAATAACAACGCACGGTTTTCGTCCTGATTCTTTGGCTATTTTATTCACAAAACACCAATTTTCATCATAAAGTGGATCCTCTGCGCCAATCATGATAAAGGTTTTCGGAAAACAGCTTAAATTACCTCGCATTGGGCTCACATAGGGCAGATCCCAAAAATCTCCTTCCACATAGGCTCCTCGAATAAGTCCGATGAGTCCTTGATCTATCATGATATTATTTTTCGAGAAGAGATTATAAGAAGAATAATTTTCTAGACGCATATCTGTTGCGGGCGATAAAAACAAAGCCCCATCAGGCAACGGCTTATTATCATCATGCATTTTCAAAATTAAAGCCGCTGCAAATCCTCCACCAACAGAATCACCTGCCACAAAAATTTTCTTATGATGATTTTCTTTCAACAAATATTCATAAACATGGCAACAATCTTCAAATCCTGCAGGATAAGGATATTCGGGGGATAATCGATAGCGAGGACAAATCACTCGCACTCCTGCCGTCATTGCAAGTTTACGGTTACTTAAATCATAATTTTCAGGGGAGCCAATGCACCATCCTCCTCCATGCAAATATAAAACAGTTGGCAATAAATCATTTTCGTTATAACCTTCTGGTGTATAAATCAAAACCTCAATTTCCTGATTACTCTCAAGAGTAATCATTTTTTTAGTCAATTGTGTTTTTTCTTTAATGCTTTTTATTTCTTGATGATCTAATAAACTCATATCAGGTGCCCGTAACATTCCTTTACGCAAGGCATGAATCAAATGGAATTTACTATCAATATTTTTTCCATTTCGTGAAGAAGCAATTAATTCATAAATTTTTCTCCCTTTTCCTGTAAAATGATGTAAAGTTTCTTTTTGTTCTATTTCATACCATGGCAAAGGACAAATTTGATCTTCAATCGTTTTTTTATCAAAAAATACTTGAATTGATTTAATGGTATTATTTTCTCTTTCAACATTAGTAACACCTGTAAACGTAAGATATTGATTTGTCGGCAAAAAACCCTGAAAAACTCCCGAATGAACACCAGAAATTTTCCAAGAAACACTTTGATTACTTTCACTATCACCATAAGTTTGAATAACTTTAAATTCTTTTTCAGATAATGAATTTTTCCATTCGTCAAAAAATTCTTTAATTGATTTAATATTTTTTAAAGGATTTTCATTGTTAATAACAAATAAAGTATCATCTGTAATACTTTCATAATTGCCATTTAAAAATTCACTCATTACATTCATTTTATTTTATTCTCCAAATAATTTTTTATTGATACTATTTTCAACTTCGTTTAATTTTTCTTTTTCTATGGCATCAACAATATATCCATCAGGTGAAATTAATAGCCATTGATTATTATTTAACACTAAATTAAAACCAAGGTTGTTAATTGAATTACAAAAAGAGTCATATTCTTCCTTTAAAAATAACTCACTCACATGTTGATATTGATTGTCATATCCTGACAGGATTTTTGGTAAAATATACTCAAAAATATTTTTTGTATTTGTGTGATGATTTTTTAGCTCGCCTTTTGTCGTGAAATTTGTCATATAATGCGTCATTTCCTTTGTTGCATTTCGAGTTCTTTCAACTGATTTTCCACGTTCTACCGCATAAGTTTTAAGGAATGAAGGCGAAGCTTTTCCTTGAATAACATAAGCCAACTTCCAGGCTAAATTAATAGCATCCTGCAAACCTGTATTTAAATTTAATCCTCCCACGGGACTAAAAATATGATAAGCATCTCCGCAAAGAAAAATATTTTCATGCTGTGCTACCGAGGAAATTCGATGACGAAATGTTCCACTGGTAAACCAAATAATTTTTTCAACAGAGATAACTGTATTGCTTTTTTTTGAAAAATAATTTTCAATAAAATTAATATCATTGTATTGTTCCGTTGCTGTTTTGCTTAGCTCAGCTGACGATAAAACAATACGATATTGATTTTTTTCTTTATCAATGGGAGCAATGATAATATAGCCGTCAGAATAAATATAATACAATCCTTCTTCCGTAAAATTAACGTTAGTTTCAATATCAAATAGTAAAAAATGTGCTCCATAATCTTCAAAATCATTTTCTTGAGTTATCCAATTTCTTACTAAACTATTATTTCCATCGCATCCAATGATATATTGGCTACATATTTCTTCGTTATCTAACAAGACTTTATAACCACCCGCAGGATTTTTTTCGATTGTTTTTAATTCTGTTTTTTCTTTAATTCTGCTTTTATCTAATTTATCTTTTAATGCTTTTTCTAAATGAGGTTGTTTGTAATAAGAAAAACTTTTATAAGGAAAATTCATTTTTTCATAATTAACATCAGACACCCATTTATTTTCCCAAAATAAATGTATCTTTTCGGTTTGAATAATTTCATCTGCCAGATTAAGCTTCAGTGAATATTGTAATAAGGCAAGGCTTGCTGGTGTTATATTCACCGCACGTGTCATACTTGAGACTGCTTCTCGTTTATCAATAATGAAATAATTAATTCCCCATTTTTGTAATTCGTTGGCTAGAACCATGCCTGTGGGCCCCATACCCACAATCAACACATCAACACTTTTCATAACAAACCTCACATTTGAACCAAGCAGGCCGCCCAAGAAAGTCCAACGCCAAAGGCAACAAATATGACTTTATCCCCTTTTTTGATACGCTTTTCTTTTAACGCTCCATGCAAAGCAATGGGAATGCTGGATGAAGTGGTATTACCTATTTCACGTACATTCACAATAAAACGTTCTTCAGGAATATTCATACGTTCGCGTATATGTTCAAGCATATAAGCGTTTGCCTGATGAAAAATAAAATGATCAATGTTTTCCTGTTTGAGTTGTACATTATCTAATAGTTTTTTCACTAACTTAGGAACAACTTCTAAAGCAAAATTAAATACCGCAGGACCATTCATAAAAAGATCCGGTTTATATGCCTGTCCTGAAGTTAAGCCTTTAATTCCGGTGTTAGCTGCTATAATTTTTTCTGCTTCAGCTCCGTTTGTGCCATACTCAAAACCTTGAATCCCATGCTCACCTTCCTCATAAGTTATTAAACTCGCGCTCGCTCCTTCGCCAAAAATAGGCAAGAGACAATGATCATTTTTATCAACATAACGTGTATACGTATCTGCTGTAATTAATAAAACATTTATAGCGCGACGCTGCATAACTAAACTTTCGGCCAACATCAAACTATACACATAACCCGAACATCCTTGATTAATATCGAGAGCACCGACTTGTTGACTTAACCCTAATGCTTCTTGAATAACACACGCATTGGTTGGACTTAAAAACTTGGGTGTCTGAGTACAGAAAAGTATAAAATCGATACAATCGGGATCAATATCATGATGGTTTAATAATTGTTTGGCCGCTTTAATTCCTAACTCAATACTAAACTCATCATCGGATGCATAACGCCGTGAAGTAATACCTATTTTGCTAACAATTTTATCCATGGGCCATTGAGGATGAATCTTTGCTAATTCATCATTCGTGCAAATATTTTCAGGTAGATAATAATCTATCGCTTTGATAACGGCAGCCATATTAATCTCCTCCATTAGGGCACAAAACAAGATCAGACAGGCATATTTTATCAGTATGAAGCAACGCACCTCCCCATGATAAACCCACCCCAAATCCCAATAATCCTATCTTTTGTTTTTGGGTGTCTAATTTATAATTTTTACCATGCGTCACTGCTAACAAAGGAATAGAGGGTGGACTGGTGTTACCATAGTCTGTAATATTCATAGGAATTTTTTCTGAATCAATGCCAATTTTTTCTCCTAAATAATCCAGCATAAATTTATTGGCTTGATGAAATAACCAAAAATTCACTTCATCTAATTTTTGTTGTGCTAAGGTCATTAAAGTGTTTACTGTTTGCGGTACGCAGGATAAGGTAAAACCAAAAACGGTAGCACCATCCATAAATAACTCTTCTTCAGAACGAATGATGTTATCTTTTGGGTGTCTTTTTCTGGCACGCGTTACCTCAGTAGTAGGCTTTCTAAATCCACCCGCTTCAATCATTAATGCGTTTGCTCCGCCACCATCAGTGCCTAAAACAAAGTAAGAAGGTTCTGCTTTGGCATCCCATTCAATGGCTGTTGCGGTTCCTGCATCGCCAAATAACACATTGGACGCCACATCATCGGGTGAAATCAATTTACTTACAGTATCACCTACCAGCAATAACACCCTTTTTATGCCTGTCTCAGAAATTAAACTAAAGGCGTTTAGTAATCCGTAAATGTATCCTGAACACCCTAAGACCATATCAAAAGCAGCACATTGTTTCGATAGTCCTAGCCGATGTTGTAATAAGCAACTCGTAGCAGGTAAGACATAATCAGGTGTTTGCGAAAGAAAAATTAAGACATCCACTGACTCTCTTTCCCAATTTAAATCATTGAGCAATTGATTCGCTGCGGCATAACATAAATCAGAAGTACAAAGTGTTTCATCCGCAATATGACGTTGCTTAATTCCTACTGTTTTAGCCGTTTTCTGAATTTCTTTCGCATCTCCAAGAATATCTTGGTTAGTACGAATGCTTTCAGGCACTGCTCCTGCAATGCCTCGAATAGATACATTTTCAAATTTTCTTGAGGCCATTTATGCAGCCTCCTGCAATAGCTCAGTTTGCTGATGCAGTAAGTCTAATAAATCGGAAAACGTTCTAACTTGTTCTAATGCTGTACTTTCGAGTACTACTCCAAAGCATTTATCCGCTAAAACCATCGTACTAATAAAAGCCAACGAGTCCCAATCTGAACCATTGACCAGATCAAATTCAGGGGTTAATTGTTCGGCATCAACTTCAATAATATCTGCAAATTTTGTAATGAATGTTTTCATTTCTCTCTCCCGTTTTTTAATTTATTACTAACTGCTCTCTCGTCATTCCGTCCATGGACTGGACGGAATCCAGAGACATGGATGTTACCCCTCCATGGCGCTGGATCCTCGCCAATCCCTGGCGAGGATGACGAGGGAAAGTAGTTAATTTATTACTTTCCAACCATTAATTTGTCCGTAAGCCATCAATTGTGGATCTGTTCCCACAATCACAGGATTATCCGCAAGCATTAGCATAGACAAATCGCTGATATGATCGCCGTAGGCATAACTTCCCATAAAATTCATATTTTTATACTGAATAAACTCTTTAATTCTGTTGGCTTTTTCATGTCCAATAACTGGACGATTTAATAACTTTCCCGAATACACACCATTAACAACCTCTAGCTGATTGCAAATAACATGTTCAATGTTTAAATAATCTGCCATCGGTTGGACACATTCTTTAAAAGAACCCGATACAATAATAATTAATGCTTGATTGTCTTGATGAAACTTTATTTCTTCAATCACAGATTTATTTAATAAAATTTCTCCTTCTTTTAAAAACCATTCTTGGCATTTTTCTTTCATCAAATTTTCATCAAAATCTGAAAATTTTGTATAAAAATATTGATTTAATTTTTCTCTGGAATTTTTATTTTTTTCAGAATAATTTTTTATATCAGATAAAATATTTTCATAAATTTTTTTATCATTTTTAAAATAAAACTCTAAAGCAAGAAGCATACTTTTTCCGTTTATAATCGTTTCATCTAAGTCAAAAAATACACTATAGTTATATTTCATCGTGCACCTATCTTTTCTAGAGCACTATTTTCTATTGACGTGACAAATGAGCGTTCTAAAATAGTAAAATTAATGGTTACAGAGGTTTTAATTTCATTCATTTGACTCAATTCAATTATCACCTTCATTCGCCCATTTCCAGCCATTTTTATTTTTGACTCAAGCACACGATAAATAATTTTCACATCGAAAGGATAAACAAATCCGTTAAACTTTATGTCTAAATCATTGGCCAAAAAAATCATATTTTCATTTGAGAAGAATTTTTCGGTGACTGCATTACCCATTTGTCTTGCTGCTTCTACTAAAACCATGAATTGGATATGCTTTCCTGTAACATGATCGCTTAATTCTGCACAACGTTCGTCAATTAACAAGCAAGATTCAAATTCATGAGCTTCTTCTACAACAATAGGATCGGCAATTAACGTATTAAAAGGCTTTGATTTATGGGTGAATTTTCCTGAGCAACGAACCCATTGATCAAAATAGCTATGAATTTTAATGGGCTTTTCTGCAACGAGATTTTTTAGAGAGTTCACTTGCTCTTCAGACATACCTTGCTCAAGCCACAGTGTGCAATCTCTTGATACAATCGGCGTCTGATTTTTAATGCTTGATACAATCTGACTGAATGTCAGTATTGTTTTCCCATTAGCACTATTATTAAAAATGTCTCCAACAATACTTAAGTTGTTTTCCATACAAGCCTCTCAAAGTTGTATTAAATTACACAACTAGATAAAAGTAAAAAACTCTTGGATAACTCTATAGACTTATGCTATTATTGAATCCAGAGCGCTTGCTTTTTCAATAGCTGCGTCGAAAATCCACAGAAACGTCGAGCTTCGACATTCAGCGTTTCTGTGGATAGCCTCAAAAACTTGTATTTATTTATTCAATGCAATAAAATACAACCCATTACTATCTAAAATTTTGTATTCGGAACACTTTGGCTAAGCATTATTTACAACTCAGTAAAATACTCCAAAAATTACTCTATGATCGTCGCATGAGCTCAACAGACTTAGCTCATGCCGTAGATTTGCCGCAGCCCACTATTCATCGATTAGTTACCGGAAAATCCACTCGGCCTTATCGCTCTTCTTTAGAGCCTATTGCCGATTATTTCTCTATAGAAGTTGATCAATTATTAGGCGAAAAACCGTTGCCTCACGAGCCTTTAACGTCAAATCAAATTACGTATTTACCTTTTATTCCGTGGGATCAATTAGCTACAAAGGAAAAACTTAAAGAACCTCCTACTATTCCTTTCATTGGAGATATTAGTACTTCTGGCTTTGCTACAACCATGCCATGCACCTCCATGGAGCCCTTAATTCCACGTAACGCCATTTTAATTCTTGATCCTGAACTTAAACCAGTTGATCGCAGTTATGTTTTAGTCCATTTACATGACACGCAAAATTATGTATTACGAGAACTTTTAGTGGATGTTGATTATCAATATCTTAAGCCCCTAAATCCAGACTTGAGCACATTTAAAATGCGATTACTTAATAAAGATGACAAAATTACCGCTTGCTTAGTGGAAATACGCCATACTTGCCGCTCCCCTCAGCATGCAGCCGTTCTTGAGAAAAAATAACATGTATACATTAATCAGCCAGAAAATAAAAAATTTTTTTCAATATATCAAAAATTATCAAGAAAAAAACACTTACAAGCCTTTATATAAACTTACGGAAATTCTTGAAAATGAGGATGAACACATCGTGGTCATTCAACTTATTGGCAAAAACATCGTTTTCAATGCCAAACCAGAAGACATCCTTGCTGACGACCAATTAGTTGATCGCTTTGCGCCCCGAGATATTCGAACCTTGACATATCTTGGCTATCTTGGAATCAATGGCCCGAAATACAAAATATTAGCTAAAAAACTTTCTCAAAATGATAAATCTACTTTTTTAATTAAAAAGAAAGGCGAAAAGAAGGTCATTGTAAAAACAGCAGAACAAATCATTCATGAAAGCGATATTATTCCCAATCTAAACGCTGAAGATGCTAAAATAATTGGTTACACCGCTGCATCAGAATCTTTTATGCAAGAAAAAAAGCAAAAAGATGCTTTATTAAAAGAAATGCAGGAAAATAATACAAACAAAGCTCAGTAGACCTTATATGGACTATTTTAGTGCTATTGCGGGAACATATTCTATGCTCCTGACTTCCGCGTTTTAAAATAACGATCGTTGCGGCACAAGGGCTATATAAAATACCGTAGGCACAACATTTTGTCATTTTAGAGGTAATACAGAGAGATGCTTTGCTGATGGACAACGCCAAAAGCCTTATATAAAGTTTTGGCATTATCTGATAAATGTCCCGGAACTTTATAACGTTTTTGTGTGGATGTATCGTAATAAATACTGGCTTCTGTATTCAACAATGCAGCCAGTATATCGTTAACTGTAACGGCTCGCACTTATAAATTCACCGGCTCGCTTTCATCGCAAAAAATGGGCTCACATTATTTGCACTTGGGCTCACAATAATGATTTTATAATTTCAACTCTTCCACCAGAAAAACGTTCGTTTTTCTGGTGATTATCAAGCAGATAAAATTCTTATGAAAATAACACAAAATAACCCATTGAAAAAATCTAAATTAAATGATATTGTTTTTCCATTCTTTTCTTGTGAAAAATTTTTATGTTAATCGGTTACATTCGTGTTTCTAAATCTGACGGCAGCCAAGTTTTAGATCTGCAAAAAGATGCATTGATTAAAGCAGGCGTCGATTCAAAATATATTTATGAAGATTTAGCCTCCGGACGAAAAGATGAAAGACCAGGATTAAAAGCTTGTATTAAAGCACTACAACCCGGAAATACATTAATTGTATGGAAATTAGATCGTCTTGGACGAGATATGAAACACTTAGTCAGTTTAATTGATGAGCTACATCAGAAAAAAGTAGGTTTTAAAGTTTTGGCTAGTAACGGCGCAGAAATTGATACCACAACAGCCAATGGAAGATTAGTATTTGGTATTTTTGCGGCATTAGCTGAATTTGAGCGTGAACTCATTCGTGAGCGTACTCAAGCAGGGCTGGCGGCAGCCAGGGCCAGGGGACGAAAAGGCGGAAGACCCAGGAAAATGGATGTTCACACACTAAAAATGGCAATGTCTGCGATGTCAGATAGAAATTCTGTGGCTAATGATGTCGCTAAACGATTAGGAATAACCACGACCACTTTATATTATTACGTGAATGGAGATGGTACACCGAAAGAGCTAGGCACTCGTTTACTTAGGGCCGTTCGGGAAGGGAAGGAAGAATAGCTATGGCAAAGATGCTTCCGATAGAACAATTAATTCTTTTACACAATAGGATGCTCGCTTTTTCTCCTCGTCATTCCGAAAGAAAAAATCTTATTCGTCTATTTGCAGAAGGTTTTGATGTTTCTGAAAGCACGGTGCGCCGTCAACTGAGACAACATATTCACTTTTCTGGTGAGTCACGTCTTGATAAAAATATTCCTCGCGTTATTTCTAAAACGGATATGCTCTTGTATTGCCGTCTTATTGCTGCGTTAAAAATACGCACTTCTAACAAAAAGCACAAACATTTATCCACACAAGCCTGTATTAATATTCTTGAAGAACATGGTATAGAAACAGACAATACGCTCATTAAAGTACAGCCAGGTACGTTAAAAAAAGCGACGGTTAATCGCTATTTGAAAAACTGGGGATATGATACCACTTCAATGAGAATAGCACCCACCGTGGTTCACTTTGAAGCAGAGTACAGCAATGATTGCTGGCAATTTGATTTTACACCATCGGATTTTAAGCAGTTTTCGCAGGATGGCAAAAAACTTTTTATTGCTAACGTTACAGATGATAAAAGCGGAACGATTTACTTTGAATATGTATTGGCACATGGTGAAGACGCGCTGACCGCATTACGTTTCTTATTCAATGCGATGTCAGCTAAAAAAATATCGGGTATGCCATTTCAAGGCATTCCTAAAATGATTTATACCGATAATGGTGCTTTTGCAAAAAGTGCTTTATTTAAAAGAGTACTGGCCGCACTTGGCATTGAATTAAAAACACATATGCCACGAGATAAAGATGGTCGACGAACCACCGCAAGAGCCAAAGGGAAAACCGAGCGAATGAATCGTTCTCATAAAGAAACATTTGAACCTTTGTTTCATCTGCATGAACCTAAAAGTCTCGAGCAAATTAATGAATGGGGTGTTAACTACCTAAGACAAGCGAACAATATGCCCCATCGTTCTGAAGATTGTGAACGGTTAATTGCATGGAAGAGATTTTTACCTATCGATGGCTATCGTGAAATGTGCTCTTGGGAAAAATTCTGTCAGATTGTGCGTGAACCAGAATCCAGGCAAGTAGGCTCAGATGCCTGCGTCAATGTTGACGGGGTTTCCTATCAATTATCAACGGAGATGGCAGGATTAGAAGTAACCCTGCTACATGGTGTGTTTGACAATGAGTTACATGTGGAATTCAAAGGGAAAAATTTTGGTCCATTTTATCCTTTTAAAGGCCCTATTCCTCTTAACACTTACCGCACGCCTCCTAAGAATTATCGCGAAAAACAAGCTGATGAGATTGCTGATTTGGCTAAAAAACTTTCCGTTCCTTTGTCTGTGATGACAGGCAACGCAGAAGACAATGTGGTCAAACAATTAAAAAATGCCCATGCCATCGAATATAAAGTGACGGCTATTCCTTTTGAGGAAAAAACATCCAATCGCTTTCAAAATACGTTGGAAGCCAAACAGGCCATTGCGCGATTTCTTAGTAGACCACTGGGAACATTGAGTGATACGCAATTAAACGCTATTAATCAGATTGTAACTGAATCCTTAGATAAAGATCAGGTGATGGCTAAAGTGAAACAATATTTCACCTTGGCATTATGTCAAAACAATGAGCAATAGAGAGGTGAAGCGATGTACATTGAAGCAAATGCATTTTATGGACTAAAAAGATTTTTTACGGAAGCGGGTTATTATGAAACCCCCGTTCATCAACAGCTCTATAATGATTTAAAAGCTCATATTCAACTAGCTGGCATCTTTGCCTTCACGGGTGCCGTCGGTTCAGGTAAAACAACGTTGCTCAATCGAATCCAAAATGATCTGGAAGAAAAAAATCAAGTCATTGTCTCTCGTTCGTTAACGACAGAGAAACGATCGCTTACGATTCAAACACTTTTTTTAGCACTGTTTTATGATCTTTCCTCCAAAGAAAAATCGTTTAAAATTCCGACACAAAGTGAAAAAAGAGAACGTGAACTTATCGAACTCATCAAAAAGCATAAAAAGCCGGTAGTACTTTTTATTGACGAAGCTCATGACGTTCATGGGTTGACCTTAATTGGTCTGAAACGATTGGTAGAAACGGTCGCCTCTCGAGGAGGGCAACTCTCCATTGTTTTAGCAGGACACCCAAAGCTCAGAAATGCGCTGTCTACCGCTACCATGGAGGAAATTGGTTCACGAACAAAGATATTCAGCATCGATTTAGCCTTAGATAAAAATAAAGAAAAATACATTGCTTGGCTTATCACCCAATGCTTAGATGAAAAGAAAAAATATCAAGAAATTATTACCGAAGAAGCCATTAAGAAATTAGCCAGCGCTTTACAAACACCTTTGCAAATTCAACATTACTTGGGGCTTGCTGTGAATGAAGGACATATAGCTGGTGAAAAAACGATTACAGAAGATATTATTACTTCGGTGCTTTTGGCTGATTTAAATTCTCTGGAGGCAAGATTAGCTCGCAGCGGTTATCAGTTTGGTGCCATTTGTGATTTACTACGTGCCTCCCCAAAAGAAACGCGGGAATTTTTACAGGGCAAATCCAATTCTCCGCGCAAAAGCGAATTTATGCATAAAATTCGAGAAATTGGTATTGAAATATGAATGATCTCACTGTAAAAGATTTGTCCCATTATCAGAATTTTCTTACTCAAGCGACACAAGAAATTCAAAAGACCCGTATTAAAGCGGCACATGCGGTCAACCGAGAAGCAGTCAATTTGTACTGGTGGCTAGGGGAACA
>JAJZTL010000088.1 GCA_021848965.1 Pseudomonadota bacterium | reverse complement strand
TAAATTAATAACTAAAAGTAGAGACAATTTTAGTTTAAATGATGTACACTTCTGTTCCTGCAGAAAGGCTTATTTTAGCTTAATTTATTGCTGTCCTCTAAACGCAAAAATAATTGTCGCTACACAGATGCTGTGCACAATGAAATAATTGATCATTTTCGCGCTGAAAGAAATTTATTAGGAGTGTTTTATCTCGATGAATTAGAGAACTGTATCCCGCAAGATTTTCAGGGACAGAAATATAAAGAAATCCTTCAGAAGGATTCTGATAGTAATGCTAATTATGAAATTACAGCAAATCATTCGTTGCCAAAAATTGGCTATCTATCATTACGCACGCCAATGCCTGCTGTTGTCATCACTGATAGAAATGTAGAATTTAATATCATTGAAGTCAATAGTACAGAAATAGCTTTGGGGTTCCATAAAAGACTTATTTTAGAGATCCAAGAAATCATTCCAATGACAGAATCTAAATATATTTTGTCAGGAATATTTAGAATACTTACTGATGAAGAATTTTGCGGGTTCTGGTCAAAACTTATACCGAACTCTAATTGCTTGCTAGAGGGGTATACTGCTTATTACTCAGATTGTGGCGATCCTCTGAAAGTTGAGAAAACACAAAAGACAAAATCTGTTTTTCATCGATTGTTTAATTCAGTTGATAAGAGTATTAATGCTCTTTTCAAGAATCCAGATTGAAATATCCTCGCCGCAATAAAATTATGTGTCGATCTCTCGGAGCCCGGCCCTGATCCTCAATACGCCTGATCAGATTTTAGCCGGGAATATTTTTTCTTGCTCAGCTTTCGTCAATTTGCTCCATGAACGCAGTAAAGCCTCTCCTGCAGCTAACTTCACTTTGATCTCTTTGGAGGGCGTTGTTAAATGATGCAGCGTAAAACCGCTTACAAGTCCACCTAATAATGCCGCAAAGAGAAATAGTCCAACTCGCTTTTTCTTTGACTGTACTTGCTCTGCACGATATTCGTTCATTTCTGAACTCAACTGACACAAGGAGTTAATTCCACGGTTAATAGGCTCACAAGCGATGTCCGTTACTTGCCTCGCTATGGCCGTAGCGCTTTCTTGAATCGATTGCTTTAACTCGGATTTAACGCGCTCAACTATGGCTTGCTTGCATGATTGTTCAAAGGACGCAAACTGCTTAAGATGCTGTTCAAATTGCTTGACAGAATGTGCCATCTGTCCCGAAGCTAAGGTAATCACCTCACGCTCCTCATTCATTTGCCCATAAAGCCCTTTGAGTAACAGTACCACCGATTTAAGACTTTGCACCGTTTCAACAAAATCAGTATCCATAGCCTTTGCATGGGGCATGGGTATCATGGAGACTTCCACCACCTCATCCTCTTCTCTGTCTAACATATATCTCCTTTTATAGGTCTAATTCTTTATCAATCGTTTTTATACGCATGAATTGTTGTTCATTCCTTTTAATAAACTGTTCTGCCTGCGTGCTTAATTCTGGGTAGTCTTTTTTAAAGGCATTCATGACTTGAGAATCAAGAGGCAACGTACCAATCAAGCGAATTAATTCCTCGTTTTGTACGGAAGTCAGCTGATTACGCGCAATTGCTTTACTGTACGGCGCAAATAAACCCGCTAATGATTTGGCTTGATACGCGGCAGTTGATAGCAAACTATTGGCAATATGAAGCGCTTCACTTGGATTTTCTTTTGTGAACTGTCTCTCAAAGGCATCAAGCTTTTGAAGGTCCAATTGAACATTCCTTCCCATCACTTGATTCATCAAGGATTCGAGAGAAGGTTCTGCTTTTCTGAAATGCTCCGCTTTTTGTAGAGGAAGCAAAGGCATTGCTTCACTAATAAGCCCTCTCTGTCTGGCAAACTCACGCCCCATTTGCGTGTAATCAAGGGTCACGTCTTTTGCACGATTTCGATTCAGTGCATAAACCAGCGCTTTATCATGGGCAAACACGTCAAGGCTAACAAAAAAATCACAACTTTTACGATGGCGAGTCATCGCCACATAAGTCGAGTGCGCATCGTAATGATTAGTGGGTAAAATATAGGATCTATCAACAGTCACGCCTTGCGCTTTATAGACTGTGGCTGCATAGCCATGTTCCATATGCTTGTAATAATTAGTATTAACCTGAACGAGTTTAGGACTCATCTTTAAATCATCACGGTCAAGTGCAACGGTTATCACACCAGATTTTGCATCGATGCCTTGAATGGTGCCCAGTGTGCCATTAATTACAGAAAGACTGTCCTCTCTTTTTAAGAAATACACGCGATCATTAACTGCAAATGCTCGTTCTCCACGCTCCATGCTAAAAACAAAATCCTCGCCTAATTCACCATCACGGCGCATAATTCTACGCGCCATATCATTAAGCTCCGCTACATCTTTTCGAGTGTAGGCAAGAATAATTTGAGACTCAGATGGTTGGGCGATACGCACATCGTTCCACTGCTCAATTAAGAATTGTTTGGCTTCACTCGTTGTTTTAAACCGATGTATATGGTCATGGATGTCGTAAGCATGCAATGCATGCTCCACCTGCCCCTGCGCTAAATGAAGCGAAGCTTCAACTTGCCACGGAGTTGTTTGACGTCTAATTTGAGTTAATTCAGCATATTGGTAATTTTCAGCAATAGATCGAAAGGCGGCACCCGCTTCAATGGCTTGCAGTTGTTGCCAATCACCAACTAAAACCAATTTAGCACTTGCTTTTTCGACTTCGAAAGTCAAGCGCTCCATAGTACGAGATCCCAGCATTCCCGCTTCATCCACCACCAAAATATCGCGTGAATTAAGCGTTAACATTCCTTTATCCAAACGATAAAAAAGGCTGGCAATGGTTCTGGATTCAATGCCTGAGCTATCACTTAAATTAAGAGCAGCAACTCCTGAAAGGGCAGCGCCTTGCACCCGATATCCTGATTGCTCCCAAGCTTCACGAGCAGCACCTAATAAGTAGCTTTTACCAGTACCCGCATAGCCTAAAAGCGATTTCATATCACCTATTGATGTCACATAATCAAGAGCAGTTTCCTGCTCTTGAGATAAGGTGCGATTGGATTTGGCATTACGTACCGCATGCTCATCAACTTGATGCCCTTTTTGATGATGAAGTTTATCGGCTTGTTTCATCATTGCCGATTCAATAGCCAACATATCGCACGTTGAAAAGCGCTGCCTTCCTTCCGAGTCCAAACCTAAAAAAACCAGCTCAGTAGAAGACTTCACCCGTTCAAACACCAATTTAAATTGTTCGGCATCTTCCGTATGACGGTTAATAAAACGAGCTAAATCCTGATGGGTAAATGTAGATTGACCTCTTGTTAATGCATCCAGTGCAATTTCTGGCTTCTCAAAAATCAACTGTCCATTTTCTTTGGCAATACGTTGATGATCAGCTAAGCGAGCCATGTGTTGTTGGGCACACTTGGCTCCTATTTTATATTGAGGCTCTAAGGGAATCCCTTGTTCTTTATAGCTTCGATGATCTACTCGTTGATCGATACCATGCAATGCCAAATGACGGTTTTGACAATTAGGGGTTTGATCCAGCAAATTACCATTTTAGCCGGTATGTCTTTAACTCTATGAATTTACAAGTTTTTTCCAAATCATAAAAAAGTGTATTTTAATCAAAAACGACCTGTTTTTAGTCCAAAAATTATTCACATAACGGATCATATGTGAATAAACCACCACTTATTTATTGTATTATGTGAAACAAATAGCTATGCTAACTCAAGGGTTGATTATTCACATAACATATACACATGAAACATGAAGACTTATTGAATACATTTAAAGCCATGTTAGAACAACAGGACTTATCTGGGTCTTCAATTACCAGTTATCTTCAAGGAATAAACGTCTTTACTACCTGGGCTTTAGATTTTTACCAACAAGAGGTGAGTCTATTGGAAATCACTACAAATGATCTTCGCGCCTACCGAGAATATGTTTCCAAGATACAAAGACGCAAACCTGCAACAATTAATCACCATATCCAGGTTTTAAAACGATTTTATGCCTGGGCTGAGAAAACCAAACTCATACCTGATAACCCCGCTTCAGCGCTCCATTTTGTAAAACGTGCAACTATCACCAAACCCAATGCATTAAACAAAGATGAAATTCATGCTTTGCTACGAGCTGCAGGTCTTTCTACTCATGGTCTGGCTACAAGAAACTATGCCATAGTACAGCTGCTTTTACAATCGGGATTAAGAGTTGGTGAATTAAATAATTTATTAGTGAAAGATATAATAATAAGAGAGCGTTCAGGGTGCGTTAACGTAGTGGATGGAAAAGGAAGGAAACACAGAGAAATCCCTTTGAACTCGATTGCAAGACGAGCTATTGCAAGCTATTTAGGGACCCGAGAACCTCTTGAACCAGACAACATATTGTTTACTACCAAGCGCGGTGAACAGGGAACAATCAGGGCATTGCAATCATTGATTAGCAGCTTGGCCAAGCGAGCCAATATTACACGCATTCATGTCACAGCACATACATTGCGCCATACGTTCGCTACCCAGTTTTTACAGGCCAATCCTGGATGCCTTGTTGAGTTAGCCATGCTCATGGGACATGAATCCGTTAATACCACCGCCATTTATACCAAGGCATCAAAAGAAAAACTGGCAGAGCACATGGAGCGTTCGGGAGTAAGCATTGATGCATACTGAAATAGAGATTACAGAAGATCAACTTGCCATTGATTGGACATTAACTGAAGATGATATCCAATTTATTAAAGACAACTCAAAGCATGTTATTAAATTTGCTGCTCTCCTTTGTTACCTAAGGGCTCATGGGCGCTTTATTAGCAAAGAAGATGTTTTATCTTTTACTGCGATAAGTTACCTTGCAAAACAACTGGGCGAGCCCATTTCAACGATGCCAGTATTTTCAAATACACCGCATAGTTATATTCAGCGAGACAAAATACGCTGTTATCTCGGATATAGCGAGTTTAATGAGAATGAATTGCTCAAATTAGAGGAATGGTTGGTTTCTCAATTGCGCAAAGAAATATTGGATAAAAAATACCTCATCGAGATGGCTACCAATCATTTAAAGAGTCGCCGCATTGTTTTACCATCTCCCATTACCTTAGGCCGTGCGGTAACCCAAAAAGTCAATCAAGCCATCGAAGGATTTTACGGTAGTATCGCAGAGACTTTAGATCCATCGCGGCGCGCTAAGCTCCATCATTTAATTACGCCAGAGAAAAAAGAAGCCTACGCGCAATTATCCGACCTAAAAACATCGCCGCAAAGTGCTAATGGCGATGTGATGAATACTTACCTTGATTATTTTGAGGAAATTGAGCAGTTGGGCATCCTGGACTGCAATTTTTCAGCGATACATCCCGAGGTTATTACATCCCTTGCCCAAAAAGGCGATTATTATGATGCATACCGCCTTCGAGGGATAACTCCCAAGGTAAAACAAGAGGCGATTATCATTTGTTTCCTGTACGAAACAGCCAAAACGATTCTTGATTACCTGGTTTTTTTATACAAACGCATCTTACTGGATATCAATCGACGGTCAAAAAATGAGGTATCTGCAGAGCGAGAGAAAATAGCCAGAAAAAATAAAGGAAAGTTTAAACCAGCCAGTGACTTCATTAAGTCGGCCTTTTCTCAGGCAACTGTTCAAGACCTAACTTTAGTGCAGTTTGTCACCCAGTTTAATGAGGCGGCGCTGCTTGAAACAGCCAGTGCCTGTGAAGCACTTGATTACATTGAATCTTCAGGGATTACTGATCAGATCACCAAACGCTTTTCCTTTATCAGAAAATTTTCGAAACGATTTCTAACGCTTCAATTAAGTGGCAGCGCAGGACTTGCTTCATTGCTAAACGCCATGGATCTCCTTCGAAGACTCCATGTGGGTGAGATTAAAAAGCTCCCAGACGATGCACCTACAGATTTTCTTCCAAAAATGTGGCGTGATGTTGTTTATGATGGAAATGGGCAAATCCAGGCTCATCATTGGGAAATGGGATTTTACTTTGCACTTAAGAAAGGAATCAGTGCTGGGGACATCTATCTGTCTAAAAGCCGTAATAACCGCTATTTTTGGGATACGGTTTATGGAGCGCTTCCCTGGGAGCAGGAAAGGAAACAACAGTATTTAAAACTCAAGTTGCCTAATGAATTTGATACCATGATGGAGAGCCTTTCTGGCGAATATCATCAAGTAGCAACCTATGCTCAAAATACTTTGCCCAAGAATGATTTTGTTGCCATTAAAGAGGGTAAATTTCATTTTACTCGTGATGATGCTCTTTCCGTCCCTCCTGAGGTAGTGAGTCTACGCAAACTTATCCAATCACGCATGCCTTCTGTTCGAATTGAAAAGCTTTTGGCAGAGGCATCTCGCCTATCAGCATGCATTGATGGGTTTACCCCATTTTATGAGTCGGAGAAACCTGAGAAATTCCCATTAAAACCCTTGCTGGCCGCTATTCTTGCCCATGCTACCAATATTGGTTTGTTTGGCATGGGCTCTAGCGCTGTGGGTATTAGCATTGGCGCATTAATCCATGCTTCTCATACCTATCTTCGTCCAGAAACCATCAAAGAGGTCAACCGTCGCCTAGTGAACCATTATTTAACCTATCCAATCGCTGCGGAAATGACGGATGGCCGTTATTCAACATCGGATGCACAACGCTACCCCATTGAAAGGAAATTTTTTCTCTCTTCTTTTTACCCGCGTTATTATGGCTATTATGAGAAGGCCATTTCAATTTATACCCATGCAACACGAGGAGCTGTTTTTGGGACACATGTTATTTCAACCAGTGAAAGAGAAGCTTCCTATGTTTTAACCGGACTTCTGGAAAACGATACTCTGCTTAATCCTGAGTTCCATAGTACTGACACGCATGGTTCTACGGAACATCTTTTCGCCTTGCTTTATTTGCTTGGCATCTCATTTCATCCAAGGCTTAAAGATTTAGCGGAACAAAATATTTATAAAATTGATAAAACGATGAGTTATGGTGATGTGGATGAAGTATTTTGCGGTACGATAGATATTGATTTAATTCGTGAAAACTGGGATCAAATCGTTCGCATCGTCGCGTCATTAAAAAATGGGCTTGCTCCAGCGCATGTCATTATTCAAAAATTAGCCAATCGTACCGATAACGTATCCAAAGCCATACGTGCTTTGGGTCGCATCATAAAAAGCATTTACATACTACGTTATATTGCCGATGAGGAGCTGCGGCATACGGTTCATTTACATCTTAATCATGGCGAATCACGCCATCAACTGGCAAAGAAATTATTTTTTCTCAATCGAGGTGCGTTCAAGACCAGTGATTATGAGGAAATTATGAATAAAGCCAGCTGCTTAAGCCTGGTGTCTAATGCGGTACTGGTCTGGAACACCCATCACATACAACAGATTGTCAATGAGCTGCGTGCTGAAGGACATGACATTAAGAGCGAACACTTGCAAAAAATATCTCCATTAATGTTTAGGCACATTCTAATTTATGGCACCTATCATTTTGAGGATATTTAAATGAATACGCGCAGGAACAACAAGAGCACAAATCAAATTCTTATCTATCAAACCGAAGACGGTAGCTTTCAAATTGAGGCGCGCATTGAGGCGGAAACTATTTGGTTGACCCAGAAGCAAATGGCTGAATTATTTGGTACTTCCACGGATAATATCGGATTGCACCTAAAAAATATCTATGCTGAAGGAGAACTAATCGAGAAGGATACTGCCGAGGATTGCTCGGTAGTTCGTTTAGAAGGACAAAGGAAGGTTAATCGCAGACTCAAACATTATAATCTGGATGCTGTTATCTCTGTGGGATACCGAGTAAACTCAAAAAAAGGGACGCAATTTAGACTTTGGGCAAACAAAGTGCTCAAACAATACTTTTTGCAAGGATATGCCTTGAATGAATCCTTACTACGCCAGCATAAAGAACAAATCAAGCGACTCAAGGAAACCGTGTTGCTTTTTCAACAAATACCACAGAAGTCTCTTGGCTACTCAGAGCTAAGTGGTCTTTTATCAGTATTAACAGAGTACACCCATAGCTTTGCCTTATTAAACCAGTATGATACTGGCCATTTCCCCAAAGGTGGATTAAAGCAGGCCATTGATATGATTGAGGGTCAAGAAGCCATTGAAGCAATAAACCTTTTGAAAGAGAGGCTCATAGAGCAAAAAGAAGCTTCTGTTTTATTCGGCAGCTCTAGAGATGATCGCTTCATCGGAATTCTAAGCTCCATTACCCAAAGTTTTAATGGCGAATACCTCTATCCTAGCATTGAAGAACAAGCGGCGCATTTGCTTTATTTCATTGTAAAAAATCACCCGTTTATTGATGGCAATAAACGAATTGGAGCGCTCATGTTTATCTGGTTCTTACAACGCAATAAACATCATCTAAAAAGAAACAGCGAACCCAAAATTAATGATAACGCATTGGTTGCCATTACATTGCTTGTGGCACAAAGCACCCCAGATCAAAAAGAAATAATGATTGAGTTGATCGTCAATTTAATCAAAAATGAATAGGATGATGACCTGTAAGTTGAAATAGATAACGCAGGGGTTGATTATTCACATAATATGCCACCGGCTAAAATGGTAATTTGCTGGATCAAACCCCAATTAGCCCATTCTTCGCGCCAATGCTCAAGTAACGCCTTATCGTTCCAAGCCCTCTCTTTTAGACCAAATCCTTCTTCATTTACTTCACGCAAAGTTAAAAGAATATGTGCATGGGGTTGAGTAAGCCCATCATCACCTTTAGGGTTATGAAAACACACATCAGCCACCATACCTAGTGCAACAAATTCGGTTTTAACAAACTCACGCACCAATTCAGTATTTTGCTCAATGGTTAATTCA
>JAJZTL010000087.1 GCA_021848965.1 Pseudomonadota bacterium | reverse complement strand
TATATGTCAGTTTATTGCTAAAATAATTTCAAGTTCACTATTCATGAGGAAGAGTATTATTTATGTCCCGCTACCTTGACCCTAAAAGCGATATTGTTTTTAAAAATATCTTCGGCAAACATCCACAATTATTAAAAAGTTTTCTTAATGCTTTATTGCCTTTACCAAGTGATTCTACCATTGAGTCCATTGAATACCTTAACCCAGAAAATGTCCCTGAAATTCCTTCATTAAAACGAACCATTGTAGATGTGCGTTGCACCGATCAAAAAGGGCGGCAATTCATTGTAGAAATGCAAATTGAATGGGTCCCCGCTTTCATGCAACGCATGTTATTTAATACCAGCACGCTTTATGTGAAACAATTAGAAAAAGGGCGTAATTACGAAAAACTCCACCATGTTTATGGACTAGCATTATTGGCTAGAAATTTTGCGCCGGATGATTCTCATTGGATGCATCATTATAAAATGACACATCAACGTACTCAGGCTTCATTGGATGATATTCAACTGATTTTTGTGGAGTTACCTAAATTTAAACCGGATACCACTGAAGCCAAACGACTCGCTGTTCTTTGGTTACGTTTTATGTCAGAAATCAATGAAAACACACAAACAGTGGATCCGGAACTTTTGACTGTCAGTGAAATAAAAAAAGCCGTTAAGCTAACGGAAGAATCGGCTTATTCACGCGCAGAATTGGACGCTTACCATGAATATTGGGATGCTGTAAGCACTGAAGCTACATTAATTTCTGGAAAGTTTAAAGAAGGTTTAGAAGCAGGCATAGATCTTGCTATCCATCGTATGCTACAAGCTGGAATGAATATTCAAGATATTGCTGCGACATTAGCTGTCACTATCGAACGAGTCCAAGAAAACCAGAAACTAGACTGATTCTCTCAAACTCCTGACGTCAAGATACTTTTGTTCATCTTGTTATCATAAAAGATCAAATTTTGGGAATATTTCTTGTAAAACTTAATCATTGTCGCTGTTTTTTGATCAAGATAATAGACTTCTTTCGAATGTTTATTTGGATAAACGATATAAATCCCTAACGGTTTTGGCATAAATTCTTTAAGCACAACCTCATTAGATAAAAATCGTAACATCCCTGTTAGATTACATCACCGATTTTTATTCTGACTCAACAAAATTCGGGTACTTCATAAATCCGGCAAGCAACGGTACCAAAATAATAAATAATTTTTTGGTGTAATTTATTCAGATTGAGAGTCATCGTTTGGCATGACGCGTCATTCTTTATTTTAAGCACATGTATGCCATGGAACAGACGATAAATCCATTTCATGCTCGGTTTTTCTGTCAGTTTACCACTTTGAGAGGGCAACAATTCCTTCACTTTTTTTAATTGCTCTTTAATTATAAGTGGCTTTTTTTGATGGTCAAGACAAGATTGAGCTTTTTTAAAATGGTAAGACTGAAATCCTCCCGCTTATCTGAAGCTGTCTCTTCTACACATCTTTAAATATGGTTAAAAACCTTCCTAACATGCGAACAAACGATAGATTGCTTTTCTACAGATAATGAGCGAACTTGGCTTCTCCCTCAGGGAGAAGCTGCCCGACAGGGCTGATGAGGGTGAAAACAAGCAACGTGTAGAATGTAGAATTCGTTACTTGCGTTAAGGGCCTTTATCTCTTATTATTCCGTTTTTAGTCCAACAATAGGGATACGCGATGAAACAACACAAACAGCCTTTGTGGCTTAATCAATATGCTAAAGAACTGCGAAAAAATAGAACGGAAGCTGAACATTGCCTTTGGCATCATTTACGTGCCAAACATCTCAATGACATGAAGTTTAGACGCCAAGTACCTATAGGGCATTATATTGCTGATTTTCTTTGTTATTCAGCGCGATTGATTATTGAGTTAGACGGAAGTCAACATCGAGAACCAGCCCATATAGAATATGATGACAAAAGAACCCATTATTTTGAGCAATTAGGCTTTCGTGTCTTGAGGATCAGTAATGAAGAAATTTTTACCAATCTCTCCGGCGTATTGGATAGTATTATAAATAAGAGCAGATGTAATCAATAACATTCACCCTCATCAGCCCTGTCGGGCAGCTTCTCCCTTAGGGAGAAGCCAAGTTCGCTCATTCTCTGTAGAAAAGCAATCTATCGTTTGTTCGCATGTTATGAGGGTTTTTTAACCATATTTAAAGATGTGTAGAAGATTCAGTTTAAAAAGGGGGCTAGTGGTACATTCAATATTATTGTGAACATTAAACAACTGCGGCTTAAATGCTGACAAAAGATCTGTGCATAGATTAGGGAGCCGCTCTGAGATGAGCCATTTAATGTGATTTCTTGTTATTTATACTATAATCACTTTATAAAAATAAAAAAGGAAGGCATATATGGCTAAAGATTTCTATGAGGTTCTTGGGGTTGCAAAAGGTGCTGATAGCGTTCAAATCAAAAAGGCGTATAGAAAACTAGCCTTAAAGTGGCATCCCGATAAAAATCATGAAGCAGGAGCTGAAGCAAAATTTAAAGAAGTTGGGGCGGCTTATGAAATTTTGTCAGATGATGAAAAGAGGAAAGTCTACGATGCAAATCCGGAAGCATTTAGTAGTGCTGGCACTGTGCAAAAGCCAAGAACTCTTGCTGAGCTTTATCGTGAAGAAATTATGGATTATTTTAAGCAGGAAGCTTATGAATCAATTAAAAATTCTGATAATGTAGACAGACTTGAAAGTATTATTTCCAGGCTCACCCCTGATGATTTAGCAAGAGTTGCTAATATATTGGGAACTTTGATTTCCTCCGGCGAGTTGACAACCTCCAATATTGATATGTTGTTTACTCATCTTGAAGCTGATAGTCAGGACAGAATTCAATCTATAAGTGATGCATTATCAGTTTTACGGGAATGCCATGGTGAAAATAAAGCTGCTATGAAAAGTAGTCTCCAAAGATTCAACCAAGAACTTCAAGCTATTCAGAACATACCAAAGAATACCCAAAAAGATAAAGAAATCAGAGACATAGCAAATATATTATGGCACGTAAGTAAAGCTGGCATAGCGAGTGAACGGAATGTCAATTTAGCGTTTGATAATAGGAAAAGTGTTCTCCTAGCTGGTGCCCCAGGAATGGCGGTAGGGTTGGGTACATCTGCATATATGTATACTGCTCTTCAAAAAAGCGGATTTAATCCTTATGAACAAGAAAGTCGAAGAACTGATCTAGAAAGGACATTTGATAAATTTGCTGCGAAAGCATCTCCTCAGAATTCCCGTGCGCCGAGTCCTAATCAACAGAATTCCGCTGCTTCAGCAACTCAAAGTAAGGCAGCTTCGTTAGATGTACCTTCTACGCCTTCAGCAAAAACATTACTTGGTAGAATGAAGACATTACACAAAGAGTATGAGACGTCAATTACAAAAACAGGTACATGGGGTGTTGAACGTAAAAAGACAAAGGAAGCGTTTTGGAATGATTTTAATCAGTATATGAAAAATAATCCTGGTGCTGCACAGGCACAACGTAATGCAAAATTAGATGAGCTTTTAAAGCAGCATGGAAAGGAAGTAACCAAAGGAATTATTTCGACGAAAAGTGCTAAATTAATTGAAGAAATACGTAACGACTCGTCGCCTACATTAAAATAAAAAGCAGTCTTGATTTTCCTCATTGGCATGATAGTATGTTTCTCATCATTCATTAAGAGAAGAGATGGAAAATTATGTTTATTCCAAGCTTATTGACTCAATCATTAAAGCAATCAGGTATTCGAGCCGCAAGTCAACATTGCGCGCGTATTGGGGGTATTAATTTGGGACAAGGCATTTGTGATCTGCCTGCTCCTGATTTGATCAAGCAAGAGGCATATGAGGCCATTGAGCATGATAAAAGTATTTATTCTGCTTGTGAAGGTATTTTTCCTTTGCGTCAGGCGGTGGCGAATAAAATACAAACATTTAATCATATTCCAGTTGAGCCTGAGAATGTGATCATTACACACGGTTCCACAGGTGCTTTTGTTTGTCTGGCGCGTACATTATTTAATCCTGGTGATGAGGCGATTGTATTTGAACCTTTTTATGGATATCACAAGACTATTTTAGAACTTATGGGAGTGCAAGTGCATGGCGTTCCTATTCATTTGGATAAAGAATTTTTTATTGATTATCAGCAATTGGCTGACAGTATAACGTCTAAGACTAAAGCAATTATTGTGTGTACGCCCAATAATCCTACGGGTAAAGTTTATTCGAGAGAAGAATTATTGACGATTGGCCGCATTGCGGAAGAAAAAAATCTCTATGTCATTACTGACGAAATTTATGAGTATATTACTTATCCTGGATTTGAGCATGTGTCATTGGCCAGTTTAGAAAATTTTAAAGAGCGAACCATTACATTATCAGGCTTTTCAAAAACATATAATATGACAGGCTGGCGTTTAGGATATGCTTCAGGGCCTAGCGCAATTATTGAAAAGATGGCGTTGGTACAAGATTTATTTTATGTTTGTCCAGCAACGCCCTTGCAATACGCGTTATTAGCGGCATTTAAACTAGAACCGCAATATTTTGATACTATGCGAACGATGTATTATGAAAAAGGCCAACAGGCAGTTTCTGAATTAACTGATATGGGTTTTGATGTTACGCGTCCTCAAGGAGCTTATTATTTGCTCGCTGATTTTAGAAAATTAGGCTTTAAAGATGATAAAGAAGCTTCTACATTTTTGCTTGAAAAGGCTAAAGTCGCATCAGTGACAGGAAGCTCCTTTTACTTGAATCCAGAACAGGGCAAACACTGTTTGCGTTTTTGTTATGCCTTGAATGAACAAGCAGTGACTCAAGCATTTCAGCAAATGCGAGATGCGTTGAATAAATACATTAATATTTAAATTACTTACTACGTATCCAGTCCTGGAAATTAGGATCATCAATAAAGTATTCGCCGTGCGATAAAGTTCGGCCAATAATAGTATTTTTATTGAGTTTACGAATGGCGGATTGTACAGAGGAAACAGGAACGTGCCGTAATCCCAATTTTTCAGCTAATCGCTGGCGTGTCTCTTCGCTATAAAGCTTTTGATTTTTTGCAGCGATTTCTATTAGGATTACTTGTTCCAAACTTGTTAAGTTATGCCAATTTGTTTCAAAAGAGCGATCATGAGCAAGCTCTTCTAATAATTCTATTTTAGCGTGTTGAATAGTCAACGCTGGTTGGAGAATAAGGCGTTCAACTAAGGCACGAATTAGTTGCGGCATTCTTCCAAATTCTTCAAATGCTTCCCAAAGTGCTTTTTGGTTTAATGATTTCTGGGTAATTATTTCATATTGTTTTGCCAGATGTTCAGTAAACTCTGAACCAAATTGTGGAAAAGATAAATTTTGTCCAAAATGAAAAAAAGGGGCTTCTTTTGCGGAAAACATTTTCTTTAACCCTTCTCGAGAAGATCCTGTGAAAATAACTTTAATGCGATCTTTATTAACATCTAAAATAGTTCTTAATGCGGTGATAAAAGGTAAATTTTCCTCATTACTTTGGGTTAGGGCTTGAATTTCATCCATGAGTAAAAGGAGAGGAGTTTGTTTCGATGTTTGCGTTAGTATATCCTTCAAACTGATTGAATCAGCAGATATTTTTTCCAGTTCAATGCTACCGTGGAGTCCAAATACTCCGCCACTTAATGTTTTAATTTTCTGAACAGCATGTTTTGAACGGTTGAGGAAACTATTTTCTTGATTTATTTGTAATAGCGATTGTGTAAATTCAGTTTCAGCACTTTTACTGGTGTCAAGGAAACTGTGATAACATACGAGCCATCCTTGTTCCTCTGCGAGGGGCAGGACATCTTTCAGTAAAAACTCAGTTTTTCCCATTCTTCTTGGCGCAAAAAAAACAAGTGCAGTGGATAAACCGGATTCAAACATCCCTAATACTTGTTTTGCCAATGCAAGTCTTGAAAAATGCCAATTTAATGTAGTCATAATTTTCTCTTTAGACAAGTTTAGATAATAAAAATCTAATTAGATAAATTTTAATATTTTTTGTCTAATTAGACAAGTTATTGTTTATTTTTGATTTTCCCTAAAACCAATAGTAGTTATTATTCTAGCTTAACTTTTGTCCCCTACGAAGTTTAGGATGAAAATTTGGTAACAAAAAATATTATTTTAAGTTTGATATGATAAAGTTATTAAATAAATGAAATGAGTCTGCTATTAGCAGTATAAATAAGAGCAATTAAATGTTTAATATTTTTGTAGAAATAAAAGATAATGATGGGAATGAGATCATTCCATTGAAATTCGGTTGGAAGTACAGCTTTGAAATGCAAGATCTTGATGTTCCGTTAGGTACAATTAAAATTAGACTTGGCAATGTAAGCTTTTTAAAACACGGAGAAACAGAAGAAAAGCGTTCGTCATTAACATTGCAAGAGCATTTTTCTTTTTGTCTTCACACATTTTGTCTATTGGGAAGCGGTGCTTTTGGACAAATAAATACTGAAGGGAAAAATAGTTATCAAGACGCAATTTCAAGTTTTTTGGAAGAATTGCGCCATCATCCCGAATTATGGGAGCAATTTCAAACAACACCCAACAAGGAGCTTTTGAAGCAGTATCAAAAATTAAAAGGCAAAACGGTAGAGGATTCTGCTGTTTTTCTGAAATTTATTCACATTACGAATCAACTCAAAATACCAGGTATTGCGCTCATTCATTGGGGTGGTTTAAATGGATTGCGTTTAAAAGCGATAAAATTTCCAGATGAATTAATAACAAAACGTTGTGCATTGTCAGGAGATACATTAACAACAATCTGTTATTTGAATAAAGCAGATCAAGAAGCAGTAGATTATCATTACTACAGAGAAGCTTATAATAATACCAATCATACAGATCCCTTTAGACGAAAAATTAATGGTAAAAATTTTACTTTATCTGATTTAGTCATTGATGAAGACGCAACGCATGCAATGGAGTGCTCTGTTCGAAAAGCAGAATGGGTTTACAAGCTCTTCGGAGATAAACGATATGAGGAATTCAATGAAAATATATGGAATGATGAAGTTTCATTTGAAGAGTTTCAAATTACTACTTTATTGAAAAAATATAATATTGTAAAAAAGGAGACAGAAACAGAAAAAGAGCTGTACGAACGACTTTTAAGAAACTTGTGTCTTAATCGTTCTTATGTGCTATTGGATGATTTTTTTAGTCATCCAATTATCCAGGCAGTAGAGATAAATATAAATGCTACCGCCTCAAATGGCAAAAATGCATTGGATCTTTTGGATGAAAAACCTGTTGCTGCAAATAATGCCAAGATTCATCAACATTATTACCAATTATTGATTTCGAAAGGTGCTAATTTTTCACGAGATAAAAAATATTTATTAAGAGCAAACGATATACTTTTGGCATTACAAACTGAATCTATCCAATTGGGAGGAAATGGAGATAGAACAGTCGATAGGAAATTGAATGTTCTACGAAAAATCAGAGAAGATATTGCACAAGGGTATCCTATGCCTGGCTTAACGGCCACCGTCGCAACCACATATTTAGGCGTTGGTGCTTGTCTTGAAATGGTGCAACGATTTAGTTTTGAATATTTAAAAAAATATCACGAAAAAGACATTACGCTTGTTTTTCTTGGTGATTCTGATGGTAGCATAACGTCAGATAATCACGCTTGTCTTTTATTGGGCGCTACAAACATTAATGCAGACTTGATCATAGCACGAGGAAATGCGGATGCAGTGCTTGCTAATCAAAAGCATTTTGTCACCTTGCACGATTTTTTTCTGGCCCAACCCGAAAACTGCATACTGGCTGATCCATTTTTGAACGTATCGGGTTATGCCAGTGTTTTGCCATCAGAATTTGTTACCTACTGTGAACAACATACTATTACACATGTGATGAGCGTAAAATTGTATCATCAAACATATGGATTAATTGAAAATTTGAATATGCTTGAAAATAATGTGAGTGAACTAGTTAATGTTTTGAAAAAAGCATGGGCGGTGCGAGAGAATGTTTCGCCTAAATTATTTGTGCATCATCAAGAAGAGAGACGATTAAATCAGATTGAAAGTAAATATCCAAAGTTTGGAAAAGACTACGCAAAAATTTTACGAAATGCATCAAACAATGGGGATGTTGGCACAGTCAAAGAGCTTATTGAGCTAAAAAAAGCAAGACATATCCTGCTCGAGATTGATGCAGCAGGTAAAGATGGTGTGAATGCGTTGGGTCATGCGATGAAAAAAGGGCACAAAGAAATAGAACTCTGGCTTGTAAATGCTGGTGCAGATCCCTCAAGACATCATGTTTCTTCTTTCGGTGTCACATCGGAGCCATTAATTGCACCTAGTACTGGTAAATAGAATTTTTTCTCCTTTAATTTCATTAATCTAATCCCAAATTATCGCGGTTAAAAATACGATCGGCACGGTAACTGGAGCGTACGAGTGGTCCTGAAGCAACCTCAAAAAAACCTTTTTCTAATCCAATGGTGCGATAACGAGCAAAATCCTCAGGGGTAACAAAATTGTGTATAGGCAAATGATTCGGAGTAGGTTGAAGGTATTGCCCTAGAGTTAAAACGTCTACATTAGCCGCTCGTAAATCATCCATCGTTTTTAATAATTCTTCTTCTGTTTCGCCAAGACCTAACATAAGACTAGTTTTGGTAATAATATCTTTGCGGTAAGTTTTTGCATAACGTAAGACTTCAATGGTTTGCCAATAACCTGCTCGAGGATCTCGCACTGGGTGGGTGAGGCGTTCCACCGTTTCAACATTTTGAGCAAATACATCTACTTGGCTGTCTAATAATGTTTCAATGGCTTTTTTATCTCCTTGAAAATCAGGAGTTAGAGCTTCTACTTTGGTATTAGGACAGAGTTTTTTGATGGCAACACTAGCACTCGCATCATG
>JAJZTL010000005.1 GCA_021848965.1 Pseudomonadota bacterium | reverse complement strand
CTACGCAATACCGCTCCTCGCAATGACGGCTCCGTGGGAGACTCATTTTCATCTACAAACAACAAACTCCTTGTTCATGGAAGGACCTGAAATTGAGTTTCGAAAGAAGTCTATTAATTCAATAGAGTCAAAAGTGTAATCAAGTGGTTCATACAAATGAATTAGTCGATGTAATCTGCCTCCATCAAATTGTAATTCATATTTTGCTTCTAAAATCTCATCAAGCTCGTTGCTGCTATCTTTGATCCTTTTTGACATAACGCTTCTCCAAAATAAAACGCCCCAATAATGGGGCGTTTTTGTCCAGATGAATGATCTGAAAAGATGGAAAGAATGATGTGATTACATCATGCCGCCCATGCCTCCCATTCCACCCATACCGCCCATGCCGCCCATATCGCCAGCACCAGCAGGAGCATCCGCTTTAGGCAATTCAGCAATCATGCATTCTGTTGTCAACATTAAACCAGAAATAGACGCTGCATTTTGCAAGGCTGTACGAGTTACTTTGGTAGGATCCAAGATACCCATTTCAATCATGTCGCCATATTCTCCACTGGCTGCATTGAAACCAAAGCTGCCTTTATTTTCAGCCACTTTGTTTACAACAACAGAAGCTTCATAGCCAGCATTAGAAACGATCTGACGTAAAGGAAACTCAATCGCACGACGGAGAATATCAATACCCATATCTTGCTCATGGTTATCGCCTTTAATATCTTTCAATGCTTTTTGAGCACGAATAAGAGCAACACCACCACCAGGTAACACACCTTCTTCAACAGCAGCACGTGTTGCATGAAGAGCATCATCGACACGAGCACGTTTTTCTTTCATTTCAACTTCTGTTGCAGCACCTACTTTAATGACAGCAACACCGCCAGCTAATTTAGCAACACGCTCTTGAAGTTTTTCACGATCATAGTCAGAAGAAGTTTCTTCCATCAAAGCACGAATTTGAGTAACACGAGCTTTAATTTCTTTTTCTTTTCCACTGCCATCAATAATGGTGGTTGTTTCTTTGGTAATAATAACGCGTTTTGCAGAACCTAAATCATCTAAGCCTGTTCCTTCAAGTGTTTTACCTACTTCTTCAGAAACTACTTGACCCGCTGTTAATACAGCAATATCTTGCAACATTGCTTTACGACGATCGCCAAAACCAGGAGCTTTAACTGCGCAAACTTTAACAATTCCACGAATGTTATTAACCACCAATGTTGCTAATGCTTCGCCTTCAATATCTTCAGCAATGATTAACAATGCACGACCTGATTTAGCCACACCTTCAAGTACGGGTAATAAATCACGGATACTAGAAATCTTCTTGTCTACTAAGAGAATATAAGGATGTTCTAATTCAGCACTCATGTTTTGTTGGTTGTTAATGAAGTATGGAGAAATATAACCACGGTCAAATTGCATACCTTCAACCACAGATAATTCATTCACTAAGCTGTTACCATCTTCAACAGTGATAACGCCTTCTTTACCTACTTTTTCCATTGCTTCGGCAATAATGTTACCGATAGCCTCATCAGAATTCGCAGAAATTGTACCTACTTGAGCAATCGCTTTAGTATCTTTGCAAGGCTTAGACATTTTTTGCAATTGAGTCACAATATGAACAACGGCTTTATCCAATCCGCGTTTCAAATCCATTGGATTCATACCAGCAGCAACAGCCTTTTGACCTTCTACCAGAATAGCACGTGCTAAAACAGTTGCTGTAGTGGTACCGTCGCCTGAATCATCAGAAGTTTTAGAAGCCACTTCTTTAACCAGTTGAGCACCCATGTTTTTAAATTTCTCTTTAAAAGAAATTTCTTTTGCAACAGATACACCATCTTTAGTTACAGTAGGAGCACCAAAAGATTTTTCAAAAACAACATTACGACCTTTAGGTCCCATGGTTACTTGAACAGCATCTGCCAAGGCATTCACGCCTAATAACATTTCGCGACGACCAGCGTCACCAAAACGTAATTCTATATCAGCCATTTTTTTCCTCTTCAATAATAATTGTTAATTAATAATATTTTTTATATAAAACGCACACTCAAAGCAATTGAGTATTCAGCAAGGCGTAAGCGAAAGAGACGAGGAAGTGTACAACAAGTACATGACCGAAGTCGATTGAGCTTACAACGCAGCTGAGAACTCAAGTGCGAAGAGTATTATTCAACGATACCAATGATATCATCTTCACGCATTACAACGACTTCCTCGCCATGCAATTTAACTTCGTTGCCTGCATATTTACCAAAAACAACTGTATCACCTGCTTTAACGCTTAATGCACGTACATCACCGTTATCCAATACTTTGCCTGGACCTACAGCAATAACAACACCTAGAATAGGTTTCTCTGTTGCATTATCAGGAATAACGATACCTGCTGCGGTAGTACGTTCTTCTTCTTTGCGTCGAATGACAACGCGATCGTGTAAAGGACGAATTTTTGTAGCCATGCCAATACTCTCCAAAAAGGTTAATAATCTAAAACCATAGCGCGCTATGCGCTAACAGAATTCAATATGGGGATGATTTAAAATATTTCAAGGGGGAATCTATGCACAAAGATCAGAAGAAAAGAAATTTCATTTTAAATTAAGTTTTACCTGCTAGAATAAACACTCTTAAAAAAGAGTACACTAGGTTGAGGTCATGATTTAATGAAAAATTTGGCAAAAAAAGCATCAATAAGATCTTCTCTAACATCAAATATTCCTTTTTATATTATAAAAAAGGTCAGGATCTTGAGAGAAAATTTAACGGGTGCTTTAGAAGAAGAAAAACCACGAGATCGAAATATAGCGTTAGCAGATTTTCAAGCAGAATTTAATGGTATGGTTGCTGAAATTACTCAACACTTAGAAAAATATCAAGGTAAAGGGTTCAGCCCCCAAACACAACTGACAGTGGAACAAAAAGCTCTCTACGAAAATTTTGCGCAAAACTTAGATGAAACTCTCCAGATATTTCATCTAAATGGCTTTGAAATAGAGGATTCTGTGCTTCTTTCAGCACAACTAATGTCATATAAGCAATTCCTTGCATCTTCTGCTGTGCCTCTGGGAAATTCCGCCCAAATATCAACACTACGCTCTTCTTATCAAAAAGCATTAACACTACGCGAGATTGCAAACATTATTGATGAATTATATCAATTTTACAGCTACAACAATCATTTTATGCCCATAGATACTTTGCAAACAACTCTGGAAGAACATATTCAAAACCTTGAACCCGTACTTCAAAATACTGAAATACAATTAACCCAATTATCGCGAGAACACTCTACAGTTTCCAGGCAGAATCCGGTAGCTTTAATTAAATTGAGTGCTGCGTTAGCATTTTTAATGAATGATTTACAGAAAAAGCACAATGTTTCAATTAAGAACATTGAATCTATCGTTACTTTGATAGATAAACTTAGTGATTTTTTTAAAGATTCCGTAGAATACCAAACATTAAGAGAAAATATTAATGCTCTTAAAAAAGGATTGAATCAAACACATGCTTTTACCGTATCAAGCTCTTTTGCGACTGCTGTACAGGCCATGACGCAACAGTGGAGCGGGCGAAGAGAAGGTCAAACTACAACTGAACATATTTTTGATGCCCTCGACTCAATGAAAAGTTCATTTAAGTTCTAAGCAGGCTTACCCTTCATACCGTGTACGAGGACCAATGGGTTTTGCGTGAATTTCCATGTGTTGAATAATCATTGTCGCGATATCTTTACCTGTCGCCTCTTCAATACCTTCTAAACCTGGCGAAGAATTGATTTCAATAACTAAAGGGCCACGTGATGAGCGCAATAAATCAACGCCTGCAAGCTGCAGGCCCATAATTTTAGAAGCAGATACCGCTAATTCGCGTTCAGCTTTAGTAATTTTAATTTCTTGTGCGGAACCACCACGATGCACATTGGAACGAAAATCTCCCGGTTTGGCTTGACGCTTCATCGCTGCAACCACTTTGTCGCCAATCACAAAACAACGGATATCAGAACCATTTGCTTCTTGAATATACTCCTGCACAATCAAATTTCCACGAAGTTCAAGCATCGCTTGTAAAACACTTTCGGCTGTTTTTTCCGTTTCAACTAGAACAACACCAATACCCTGAGTGCCCTCAATCAGTTTAATAATAAAAGGAGGTCCTCCAACAATAGCCATTAAATCCTGAATATCTCCATGAGCATGAGCAAATCCTGTCGTAGGTAAAGCAATCCCCTTTCGTGCTAGCAATTGCAAAGAACGCAACTTATCGCGCGAGCGGGTTATGGCAATAGAACGATTAATGGTATAAATACCCATCGTTTCAAATTGGCGAAGAATCGCTGTTCCATAGAATGTTCTTTTAGCGCCAATACGTGGAATAATAGCATCTGGCGGCGCCAACACTTCTCCTTTGTAGTGAACAGGCGAACGTTGTTCTCGAACATTCATGTAACATTGTAAGTAGTCAACAATTTGTACTGAATGTCCCAATGCCAATGCAGCTTCTTTAAGTCTTCGAGTTGAATAAAGCTTTTCATTGCGAGAAAGAATAACAATATTCAAATTTTTTCGTTTCATTGATAAGCCTTAAAATTGATACCACTTTTTCTGTTGTTCTAAGCTTGCGCGACACCCATTCAACTGCCGTTGATAGTTTACAGCACGATACTGTACTTTTCGCGCCACTGACATTAACCAAGGTTTACGTAAATATGTTTTCCGATTATAGCCAGTCCATCCCTCATGATACGCCAAATACAAACGATATGCATCATATTTTGGAATACCCGTGTACCTGTGCGTCCGTTCTACATACCAACCAATAAAATCTGTAGCATCCGCAAAATTATTGCGTTTTGCAAAATAACTGTGCGTTGCCGTTTTATATTCATCCCAAGTTGCATCCAGTGCTTGAGAGTAGCTATAAGCAGACGTCACATGCTTCCAAGGAATAATCCATAAGAGTTTTGTTCGTGGAGGTCTAGCCTCTCCATCAAAAGCAGATTCCTGATAAATAATAGCCATTTGCACTGCCGCAGGCACTCCCCACTTTCTGGCAGCTTTCTGAGTATCTCGATACCATGAAGGGTATTCTTTGAAAATAGCACAAACATTTTCTACATTTTTAGGTTGGGGATTGGTCATACAACCCGACAAAATCAAAACAGCAAATAAAAGAAACACTCCTCGCCAATAAAAATGTCTACAACTCTTCAACAAATCTCCTCCATTCGGTATACTTCTTAGCTATTATGAATACTTTTGTTTTTGATATTGAAACCATTCCTGATTGCGACGCAATTCGCAAAATCCATCACTTTAGTGATGATATTCCCAATGCTGAGATTGTCTCTACAGCTCAGGCCATGCAAAAAGAAAAAACTGGAAGCGAATTCCTTCCTCATTTTCTGCAAAAAGTCATCACCATTTCTGTTGTCTTTCGTCAAAAAGACAAATTACGCGTCTGGTCTCTCGGTGACAAGGGCGCGGACGAAACTGACATTTTAACACGTTTTTTCCATGGCGTCGAGAAATATACGCCAACGTTGGTTTCATGGAATGGTTCGGGCTTTGATTTACCTGTGCTGCATTATCGTGCGTTAGTGTGCAATATCGACGCGCCACGCTATTGGGAAGTTGGACAAGGTGACCCTAATTTTCGCTGGAATAATTATTTAAGCCGATATCATTATCGTCACATGGATCTCATGGATATTTTAGCTGGATACACATCAAGAGCTAATGCCCCTTTGGACAGCCTAGCTCTTATGTTAGGTTTTCCAGGAAAAATGGGAGTTAGCGGTTCCCAAGTTTGGACACTTTACCAAGAAAATCAAATTAAAAAAATTCGCGACTATTGTGAAACCGATGTCTTAAATACTTATCTTGTGTATTTACGTTTTGAAAAAATGCGTGGGATATTATCTCATGAGCAATATGAACAAGAATGTCAATTTTTAAAAGATTACCTTTCTCAAGAAAAAAAATCTCATTTCGATGAGTTTTTAACTGCCTGGAATAACAATAAACCATAACTTGACATGTTTGAAATAATTATTAGTCTTCTTACTTTACTTTTTTTAGAGATCGTATTAGGTATCGATAATCTGATTTTTGTTGCACTCGCGGCTTCTCACTTACCCAAAACTCAACAACCATCAGCACGTAATTTTGGCCTAATGCTGGCACTCATTACACGTTTAGCGCTTCTTGCTTCCGCTAATTGGCTAGCAAGTTTTACACACCCCCTATTTTTTATTATGGACTTTGCTGTTTCTGGGCGTGATCTTCTCTTAGGCATCGGCGGCATTTTTCTCATATTCAAAGGAACGCTTGAAATTCATCAAGAATTCGATACCCACGAACACACCTCAAAAAAGACACACAAAATTGCTCAAAAATTTACTCATGTTATTCTTCAGATTGCCTTTCTGGATATTATTTTTTCCTTAGATAGCGTTATTACTGCTGTTGGAATGACACAAGAATTTTGGATAATGGCCACAGCCATTACTCTCGCTATTTTGTTTATGCTGTATGCCAATCACCCTTTAAGCCATTTTATTGAAAAAAATCCTTCCATCAAAATGCTTGCCATGAGTTTCATTCTTATGATTGGTATGGTTTTGATTGCTGATAGCTTGCACTTCCATGTACCACGGGGTTATATTTATTTTTCAATAGGCTTTTCCTTATTCGTCGAAACATTAAATATCTTATTGAGACAACGTAAAAATAATGAGGGAGACTCACCATGACAATCAATAACACAAGAAAAGACACTACACGTGTCATTCATGCTCCTCAAGGAACCACGTTATCGGCTAAAAGTTGGTTAACAGAAGCTCCCTTGCGCATGTTGATGAATAATCTTGATCCAGATGTAGCTGAAAAACCAGATGAGTTAATTGTCTATGGCGGCATCGGCCGCGCAGCCCGTAATTGGGAATGCTTTGATCGTATTGTTGAAGCTCTAAAACAACTTGAAGCAGATGAAACCTTGTTAGTTCAATCGGGTAAACCCGTGGGTGTTTTTAAAACTCATGTCGATGCCCCTCGCGTATTAATAGCCAACTCCAACTTAGTTCCCCATTGGGCTAACTGGGAACATTTCCACGAATTAGATAAAAAAAGTTTAATCATGTATGGTCAAATGACCGCAGGTTCATGGATTTATATTGGCTCACAAGGCATCATTCAAGGAACTTACGAAACGTTCGTCACCGCGGGTAAAAAACATTTTAACGGCGATTTATCCGGCAAATGGATTTTAACAGCAGGTTTAGGCGGTATGGGTGGTGCTCAAACGCTGGCAGGAACGATGGCAGGTGCCTGTGTCTTAGCAATTGAATGCGATCCTTCACGCATTGAAAAACGCTTATCGAAAAAATTTGTAGATTATGCTGTCAAAGATCTTGATGAGGCACTCGAATTAATTAAAAAATCTTGTGAACAAAAAAAGGCCATTTCAGTTGCCTTATTGGGTAATGCCGCTGAAATTTTACCCGAGCTTGTGCGGCGTGGTATAAAACCAGATATGGTGACCGATCAAACCAGTGCTCATGATCCTTTAAATGGCTATTTACCCATCAATTGGACCATAGAAGAAGCCGCAGAATGTCGGTTGACGCATCCGGAAAAAATTATTCAAGCAGCCAAAGCTTCAATGGCCATTCATGTTAAAGCCATGCTGGATTTTCATACACAAGGCATTCCTGTCTTCGATTATGGTAATAATATTCGCCAAGTGGCCTTTAATGAAGGTGTAAAAAACGCGTTTGATTTTCCTGGATTCGTACCCGCTTATATTCGCCCTTTATTTTGTGAAGGCATAGGCCCGTTCCGTTGGGCTGCTTTATCCGGAGATCCTGACGATATTTATAAAACCGATGCCAAAGTCAAAGAATTGCTTCCTCATGATACGCACCTCCATCATTGGCTCGATATGGCGCGTGAACGCATTGCTTTTCAAGGTTTGCCTGCACGTATTTGCTGGGTTGGACTCAAAGATCGTGCCCGTTTAGGTTTAGCCTTCAACGAAATGGTCGCACGCGGTGAATTAAAAGCACCTCTGGTTATCGGCCGCGATCACCTGGATTCTGGCTCTGTTGCCAGCCCTAATCGTGAAACAGAGGGCATGTGTGACGGCTCAGATGCTGTTTCTGATTGGCCATTACTGAATGCTCTATTAAATTGTGCAAGTGGTGCTACTTGGGTCAGTTTACATCATGGCGGCGGTGTTGGCATGGGATATTCACAACATGCTGGAATGGTTATTGTTGTTGATGGAACAGAGGAAGCAAAACAACGTATTGCTCGTGTATTATGGAATGATCCTGCAACAGGTGTGATGCGCCATGCTGATGCTGGCTACCCTGAGGCCATTCAATGTGCTAAAGAAAATCACTTAAAGTTACCCATGGTGAATCAATGAAATCAATGAAATCAATGAAATCAATGAAAATTACCTTAACTCAAACACCGCTTTCACTCAAAAATTTACGTTCGCTTTATGAAGAAAAAGAGATAACACTTCATATTGCTCCCGAGTTAAAAACAGCGGTTGAAAAATCTGCTGCTATTATCAAAGAAGCCATTGATGAAGGCAAAGTAATTTATGGCGTGGATACCGGTTTTGGTGCGCTTGCCAATGTACATATTGAAGCAGAAAAATTACGCGAGCTACAACGCAATATTATTTGTTCACACAAAGCAGGCGTGGGTGCCTACTTAGATGAAAATATATCTAAGTTGGTTCTAGCACTCAAAATTATGGCATTATCTGCGGGATATTCTGGTGTACAATGGGCCTTAGTTGAGCGTTTAACCGCCCTCTTTAATTCAGGTTATTATCCTTGTTTACACGGAAAAGGCTCTGTAGGCGCTTCGGGTGACTTAGCACCTCTCGCTGATTTAGCCGGCGTACTTTTGGGTGAAGGCGATGTTTGGCATCAAGGAAAAGTGTTATCTGCTCGTGAAGTATTAAATATTCTTCAATGGACACCCTATGAGTTAGGACCCAAAGAAGGATTATCACTCATTAATGGCACTCAAGTTTCCACTGCCTTAGCCTTATCTGCTTTATTTAAAACAGAACGCTTATTTGGTGCTGCAATTGTTTCGGGTACAAGTGCCGTCGAAGGAGCCAAAGGTTCGCATGCACCTTTTTGTGATTCCATTCAACGCTTGCGAAGACAAACCGGTCAGCAACAGGTGGCTGTCTGGTATCGTGATCTCCTCACTAACAGCGAAATTCATGCGCGTCATCAATTTTCTCTTAAAGTACAAGATCCTTATTGCCTCCGTTGCCAACCTGTCGTTATGGGCGCCTGTCTCGATCAAATGCAACATGTTGCCGAAGTTTTATGCTTAGAAGCCAATGCAGTAACTGACAATCCTCTGGTTATTCCAGAAACCAAAGAAGTAATCAGCGGCGGTAATTTTCATGCTGAACCTATCGCTTTTGCCGCAGACGGACTTGCTTTAGCCATTGCAGAAATTGCATCTATTGCTGAGCGTCGAGTAGCCTTATTAATGGACATCCACTTTAGCGGCCTACCTTCATTCTTATCCCCAAGCAGTGGACTACATTCCGGCTTAATGATTGCACATGTCACTGCTGCAGCTATGGTCAGTGAAAACAAAAGTTTAAGCCACCCTGCCAGCGTTGATAGTATTCCTACCTCCGCCAATCAAGAAGATCATGTGAGCATGGCCACGTACGCCAGCCGTCGCTTACATGATATGTTAGACAATGCGGCCTATGTCATTGGCATTGAGCTATTAGCAACCCTGCGGGCCTTATCTTTCCTTGAACCGCATAAACCCGGGGCTAAATTAGAAAATATTCTGAATCCTCTGCGTTCTTATATCCAAAAAGACAATCATGATCATGTGCTCACCCCAGAAATAGAAGCATTAAAAAATGCGGTATTAGACGGTAACGTTGCACGAGTCTTGTTGGAGTCTCAACAAAAACCTGAGTTTATCAATCCATCGTTGTAGGGGCAGGTCTTGTGCCTGTCCGCTGATGGGCGACTACAAGAGTCGCCCCTACAAAAAACCAAAAACTGATTAGTATTCAGTATATAAAATTGCAAATTGATTTCCTTTTCTTTAACGTATATACTTGTATATACGTTAATAGGAAAAGAACATTATGCAAAGAGCATCTTCTACACTTAGTATACAACAATGGGGAAACAGTTTGGCAGTACGTATTCCCGTCGCTGTAGCACGCTCAGCACATTTTAGTTTAGGCCAGCCGGTGATATTATCGGTTGAAAATAACAGCGTAGTGATTAAAGCCATGGGCACACCTAAACTTTCTTTAGCGCAGAAATTAGCCCTGTTTGATCCTGAAAAGCATGCAGGTGAAGTAATGCTAGGAACGCCCTTGGGTAAGGAAATATTAGAATGAAAACCTCTAAAAAATCTTGGGCACCTGATCGTCAAGACATTATTTGGATTGACTGCAACCCTCAAGCAGGGCGGGAGATGAAAGATATTCATCCACTCTTGGTTTTATCACCAAAAGTATTTAATGAGCGCACAGGTATTGTGATTGGTTTGCCTATGACAACAGCAAGTTTTAATGACACAAATCCCTTTGCAATCAAGTTTATAGGTGCAAAAGGAAAAATAAGCTATGTGTTAGGGCATCAACCTAAATCTTTTGATTGGAAACAACGTGATGCGAAACCACACACATGGAAAAAAGCACCTGACGACGTATTCGCTTTGGCATGTGAAACTCTCAATCAGATTATTGAAATTTGTCAGTAAACTTTAAATGAAAAATTCTTATCAATCATTCTATCAAAAACCTACTACTTTATGGGTAGGGCGTAACGACACCCCAAAGGGTCGTTTATTTCAGCACATACAATCTTTAGATTGTCAGCATTTACCCGATAAGCTCCCTAAAAAAAGCATTGTTTTTTTAGGCTTTGCTTGTGACGAAGGGGTTAAACGCAACTTAGGCCGTCCAGGTGCTGCCAAAGGCCCTGAAAGTTTAAGACAGGCATTGAGCAATACTCCACTTGCGGTAAATAATTCTTATTACTTTTGGGACGCGGGAGACGTCATCTGCCCTAACCAAGACTTAGAAACAGCACAACACACTTTAGGGAAAATCACTGCACAATTACGCCAACGCCGCGCGCACGTTATTGTATTAGGCGGTGGCCACGAAGTCGCTTTTGGACATTTTCAGGGATTGATCGAACAGAGGGGATTGGATGTCATTAACTTTGACGCCCACTTTGATTGCCGTCCTTTGTTACCTAATCAACTCGGTTCATCCGGCACCGGTTTTCGCCAAATGCATGATTATTGCCAAGAAAATAAAATTTCTTGGCGTTATGCCTGCCTTGGCGTACAACCGTTTGGTAATACGACTGATTTATTTGACTATGCAACCTCTATCAATGCTTATTTTTGTTTAGCCGAAGAAATAGTCCAAAAGCCTCAAGTCATTCAAGAAGCTTTATCACGCTGGCTTGAATCATCTCAGCGTATTTATTTAACTCTATGTTTAGACGTCTTTGCACAAGCCGATGCTCCTGGCGTTAGCGCACCGCAACCAATGGGATTATCTCCTCATAATGTACTACCGTTTTTTAGACAAATTTTACACAGCGGCAAAGTGATTGGGTTTGATGTTGCGGAGTTAAATCCACTTCATGATTACGATAGTCAGACTGCTAAATTAGGCGCTTATTTTATTGCCGAATATTGTCAGTATTTATTAAAATACAGTTGAAACTTATTCTGTTTTAGTATTAAAATCTTTGCTATAGTTCAACAATGCAAAGGAAAATTTTAAGATGGCTACCATGATATATTTTGATACTTTACACTACGTAGAAACATTACAAGAAGCAGGATTTTCAGCACAACAAGCAAAAGCATTTGCTAAAGTGCAGCAAGAATCTTTATCTGAATCTTTAGATACAACACTGGCAACTAAAGCTGATATGGCAGGTGTAAAATCTGAGATGAATAATTTAAGAGTAGAAATGAGTGATTTAAGGACAGGGATGAGTGATTTAAGAACAGAAGTTAAAACAGAAATTCAAAGTATTTGGTCTGAAGTAAGATTATTACGTTGGATGATGGGAACATGCCTTGCGGGTATTGGCACTTTAATACTAAAATCTTTTTTCTGAAGAATACAGCTTATGTGGGATAATCTCTGGATCAACATACACATTGCAACCATGCATGACAATCAACTCATTCATGATGGTGCCATCGGTGTCAAAAATGGCAAAATTGCTTGGATAGGACAACGAAAAGATTTACCTGATCATCCAGATAATCTTGCTCAAAATGTCTTTTCTCTTAATCATGAATGGATCACTCCCGGTCTTATTGATTGCCATACTCACACTGCGTTTGCGGGAAATCGCTCCGATGAATGGGCACGCCGATTGCAAGGCGAATCTTACGAGTCTATTTTAGCACAAGGCGGTGGAATTTTATCTACCGTACGAGCAACTCGAGAAATTACTTTTGATAATTTATTATCATTAACTCTGCACAGAGTACAACAAGCATTAGCTCAAGGCATCACCACCATGGAAATTAAATCCGGTTATGGGCTAAGTCAAGAAGCTGAATTAAAAATTTTACGTGTGATTCAACGGGTGAAAACTCTAACGCCTGTAGAAATTCAAGCCTCTTGTCTCGCCGCTCATACGATACCCCCTGAATATCGCGAACAACGTTCTGCATACATTGAAGATATTATTCACACTCTTTTACCCCAAATACAAAAAGAACAATTGGCCGATTGCATTGATGTTTTTTGCGAAAAAATTGCTTTTACAATAGAAGAAACAGAAAAATTATTTAAAGCAGCAAAAGAACTGGGGTTTTCTCTTAAAATTCATGCAGAACAATTATCTGCTTTTGGTGCCACTCAAATGGCGACACGATATCAAGCACTATCAGCTGATCATTTGGAATACGCAACAGAAGCCGATGTCAAAGCATTAAAACAAGCTGGTACCACCGCTGTTTTACTCCCCGGAGCTTTTTATTTTTTAAAAGAACAGAAATATCCTCCGATTGAATTACTCAGGCAATATCAAGTACCCATTGCCTTGGCAACAGATTTTAATCCTGGCACTTCACCGATGAATTCTTTATGCACTATCATGAATTTAGCCTGTGTTTTATGGCGTTTAACCCCCAATGAAGCGTTGCAAGGTGTTACCATCAATGCCGCCAAAGCTCTAGGACTCGCTGCAGAAATTGGCTCATTAGAACTCGGCAAACAGGCTGACTTTGTTGCGTGGCCGGTAGATTCCGTTGCTGAATTAGCCTACTCTCTGAATGGACCTTTGCCTCGTTGTGTCATTAAAAAGGGATGCACAGTATAAAATATAGATTTGGTATATACCTTTTTCTAACGAATTTTAGGTTTTTACTTTATAGGCCTTTTCTTCTAGGTAAAGGCCTTTGATCTGCAGCTGATACATCTTGAGCAGCTGCGGTACCCATTGGGCCTGTGGTTGATATCCAAGAGCGGCTCAGTAATCTAGCCGTGCTATTATTTCTTACTTGATTAGACCTATTGCATAACTCTGTGTCTATCGCCGCTCCGGTACTCGAGTCAGCATCCCCAGCTCGGTACGCTGCACCTTCTGACGTTCCTTGCGCATAAACAGATTTAACTAGAAATTCATTTTTGATTTGATGCTCAATAATTACAGCTGTTGTGAAATAATGATTTAATAAAGCCTCTCTGACTCTATTTAATTGCTGCCTTTGAAAGCCATAAAGAGATTGCAATTCGCAACAAACTAATAAGAGAAAAAGACTTGTTGATAAAAATGCTTGCTTTGAATGACTTCGAGAAATAGACTCGCCTAAATCTAATATTAATTGTCTCATTGAGCGATGGGCATCAATAGGCGATATTTTTTCACCATGGCTAAGATGTGCTGTATGTTTCTGATCCTCAGCTATCCCATTGAGAAAATCCACCAAATGATTTGTCAAATTTTGTAACTGACCAATATCGAGCATATATTCAGGGTTTGGCGGATTAATCAACGAAGACAAAGTGATTGCATGTTGAGCAACTTGCGCCTCTTTCATTTCTCGAATTCTGTTTCTTGCCCATTTGCGGATTTCTTCATGATTATCACTATAGAGAATGAGATCAAGGGAGCCATGCTTATCAAACATCATCATGGTCAATAAGAGCTTTTCTAATGCCTCTTCCTTGATATCTTCGTCCAAAGATAAGAAATTCTGTTGTTGTTTTAATGCCTCAACTGTCGGTGCTTCTGTTGATATGGTTTTCCAACGGATAAGTGCTTCATCGGAAAGCTCAATTTGATTTTGCTCAATTATCTCAGCACTACGCTCAGAAGAATAAATTTCGTTTACTTTTTCCCGTATATCTTCAGCAGCTAATGCCATTGCTCCAATAAAACCTAAATTTACTAAGTCTGGCGATGTAAGGTTTGCACAATTATCGAACAAAAAACGTGTTAAAGGTGTTTGGTCAGCTAATTCTTTCGAGTGTTTTGAGGCTAAAAATTCTCCTGGGTTATCATTAATGCGATGAAAGGCAAGAATGACACAACTACGAGGAGAAGCCTCTTCTGTTCGATACCGATGATGGACTAAAGAACCCGCAGAAAATACTGTTGTTAAGGGTTTATCTCGATGTTGAACTTCTGCCACCAAAGGTTTTTCAACACTCAATATTTCACGCTGTTGCTGAAAAACATGTTCAATTTTCTCTGGTGTAATAAAAATACTGCTATTTTCAGTTGACCATGCCTCACCATTTTCTTTAATATAACAATCTCTAACGTATTTATGTGTTCCAGGAATGTAAACAAAATTTTGTCCTTTTGGACCGCTTGCTTTCCCTTTCTCCCAAGTAAGAATAATTTTATACTCATCATTAAAAGGTGTGTTATCAATATGTAACATATTATCTTGAGCTAAAACAGATAATGCTTGCGCATCTTTTGCTCGCGCATCCACCATTCGGATAGCACCACCAATATTGTATGCAATAAGCGCAATGAGCAATGGATGTAAAAAAGCGCCATTAAACGCTGTATTAGATAAAAATTCAGGATTATTTCCTAAATTCACGTAAGAATGTATCCAGCTTTTTGAACCAGACTCTTGCAAATGCGTATACTCTGTCACTAGCTGTTGAAATAAATCCTTCTGTATAAGATCACCAAAAACAATAGCTCCATTTTCAGTTAATGTGTTTGCAAGCTTAATAAACTGTTTAAGACATGCTTCCACATTATTAGAATCAGTAGTTGTCCATGCCTCTCTCAGTTGACTTAATAAGCTATCTCTAAAACGCGCTTTTTCTTCTTGATTTAGCAGTTTTTTGTACACAGCAGGCGCTTTAACTTTAGATGGATGAACCAAATTGGCGCCGTAAAAAGCACCCCGTACTCGTTCCTGCAGTAACTGATCAATTTCTTTTGATGCAATTGGTAGATTTAGTTTCATCGTAACCTTAAGTCTAACAAAAAAATCTTATTGAAAAATTAAAAATAATCAACAAAAGAATAACATATATCTGGTTTAATTTGTTGCTCAATTAAGGTGGTTTTCCCAGTTTGACGAGGTCCAAGCAATAAAACACTTTTCCCTCTTTGCAGTGTTTGTGTAATATTTTTTTCGATTAATCTATTTTTCTGTTTATCTTAGAATTGAGGACACGCTCTAGACATGCTCTCGAGTATCCCAAAAAACCACATCGGGGTAACGCTCTTCAGCCAATCGAAGATTCACCCGTGTTGGCGCGAGATACACCAACTGATCAGCCCCATCCAATGCAAGAGAGTCTTCCACTTTTATTTTAAATTTTTCTAACGCTTTAGGATCTTCAGAGGTCACCCAACGAGCCAGAGAAATATTAGTCGTTTCATAAGAGCAATCCACGTTGTATTCATGTTTCAAACGAAAAGCAACAACATCAAATTGCAGCATTCCTACGGCACCCAAAAGAATATCATTGCTATGTAGTGGTTTAAATACCTGTGTCGCCCCTTCTTCAGACAACTGCGTTAAGCCCTTCAGAAGCGCCTTGCCCTTTAAGGGGTCTTTAAGACGTACGAGGCGAAATAACTCTGGTGCAAAATAAGGAATACCGGTGAATTTTAAGTTTTCTCCCAATGTAAATGTATCACCAATTTGAATCGTGCCATGATTATGTAACCCAATAATATCCCCAGGCCACGCTTCTTGCGTATTTTCTCGATCGCCTGCCATAAAGGTCACTGCTTGGTTAATTTGAACTGTTTTTCCTGTACGTAATTGCAGTAATTTAATCCCTTTTTCATATTTTCCGGAACAAACGCGCATAAAAGCAATGCGATCGCGGTGATTCGGATCCATATTAGCTTGAATTTTAAACACAAATCCTGAAAATTTTTCTTCAGATGGGTCCACTTTACGCTTTTGCGTAGGAGTTTCACTGAGACGTGGCTGTGGCGGCGGTGCATATTCAGAAAAATCATCCAGCAATTCTTTGATACCAAAATGATGAATCGCAGTGCCAAAATACACCGGTGTTTGTTTACCCTTTAAATAAGCGTCTTTATCCCACTCATGAGAAGCACCTTTGACTAAATCCATTTCCTCTCTGAATTCATCAGCAATGTCCTTGCCGATTAGTTTATCTAACAAAGGATTATTTAAGCCTTCAATGATCTCATCCGATTTATATAAATAAATGCGATCTTGTTGCACGTGGTAAATTCCTTTAAGACGTTGCCCCATGCCAATCGGCCAGGTCATCGGTGTGCATTGAATTTTTAATACTTGCTCAATTTCATCCAACAATTCAATCGGTTCGCGTCCCTCACGATCGAGTTTATTAATAAACGTCATAATCGGAGTATCGCGCAAACGACAAATATTCATGAGCTTAATCGTTCTTTCTTCCACCCCTTTTGCCACGTCAATGACCATTAATGCAGAATCAACTGCGGTTAGCGTACGATAAGTATCTTCAGAGAAATCGGCGTGTCCTGGGGTATCCAATAAATTGAGAATACAGTCATTATGAATAAATTGCATAACAGATGTCGTGACAGAAATCCCCCGTTGCTTTTCCATTTCCATCCAGTCAGATGTTGCATAATGAGAAGATTTACGCGCCTTGACGGTACCTGCCATTTGGATAGCACCACTCAACCATAGAAGTTTTTCCGTTAACGTGGTTTTTCCCGCATCAGGATGTGAAATAATGGCAAATGTGCGCCGCTTTTTGATCTGTTGCTTTAATTCAAACATAGTATTTATTATTCTTTTAAATGACCATCTTGAGAAAGTAAAACCGCAATTCCTCGCGTTTTTTGAAAATGTGTCAAAATAATCATCATCGTTACAGTAATAGGCACCGATAAAAACATGCCAATCACACCCCATAGTGAGCCCCATACTCCTAAAGCAATCCAGATAACTAAAGGGCTTAAATTCAAAGAATATCCCATTAAGCGCGGCTCTAAAAAATTACCGACAATAAACTGCAGCGTACTCAATCCTAACGCCACTTCAAAAAAGGGAGGCCATTCTGGAAACTGAATCAGCGCCAATACGGCAGGAAATAACGTCGCAATAATTGCACCAATACTGGGAATAAAATTCAAGAAAAAGATCAACAATGCCCAAAACTCTGAAAAATCTAACCCTACCCAATACATAATAGCCCAACTCAAACAAGCCGTTAACAAACTCGTGAGTGTTTTAATGCCCATGTAAACTTGAGTGTCTTTGACAATATTATGGGTAATATTCATTGTCAGACGACGATGGTGTTCTTTGGAAAAAAAAGCGTTCATTTTGCTAGGTAATACTTTTTGTTCAATAAAAAGAAATAGGACATATAAAAAAATAATCACCGCATTACTAGCTAACGTAGTAAACACTGACGAAACATTCAGTAAAACAGTTTGCAAATTAATTTGCTGCATCCAATTATAATTGAGTGACAAAGACTCTAAATGAAAAAACACTTCAAATTTGTTAATTAATTGTAGTAATTTATCTTGATAACGAGGAATCGCACTAATAACAGAAGAGACATTATCGCTAACAATAGAGACAATTCCCCAACCTAACCAACCCCAAATAATGAAAGAAATTAAAATACATAATCCTAAAGGTAAAATAGGCCCAACGACGGGTATTTTCTTAATACCATTGGCCACTGTATTAATCAGCAACCAGATTAATAAAGCCACAATAAAGGGAATAATGAGATTTTTACCTAAAACCAGAATCGTTCCCACCAGAATAGTTGAGAAAAGCGTTAACGTAAAAACAAGAGATTTAGCTGCTACCATAAGGGCCATAGCCTATCACAATCATTGATATTTTTCAAAAGAATGGAGCAAGAACAACGGATTCGGATTTGCTTGGCGCACTAAGGGGCAAAACTTAATTTTTGTTCCCTACCAAGAATGGCTTTAAGAATAACAGTGAAGGTTATATCGCGCACCTCATCTTCTAATCTCAACGTTTCACCCTTTTTCCAACTTGATATTTTCTTTTGAGCGGCTTTCGCCATTAGCTCTCCATAAACCTCCATACGTTGACCATGAAAAGACGGTAAAAGTAATTTTCTATGATGAAGATGATTTTTTCCATCTAAAGTGAGCAAAGAAAAATCACCTAAAATGGGCTGAATAAGCTTTTTACCGCTTACTCCTGTGTTTAATTGCTCGGAAGTTGCCGAAAAAACTTGCTTTAAATAAACTGGATCACTAATAACGACGCTGGTAGGGTACCCTGATAAAGGAGGCATCGTATATATTTTTCCATAAATTTTACTACATTCTTCGAAGAGCACTATTGGCTGACGAATAGCTTTAATTGTTAGAAAAAATTTATTCCCAATAGGACCTTTAGGAAAGCTATATCTCGTATTACTCATCATTTTTCTCGTTGTAGTTATTTATTTTTTGTACACCAAGCTCAAACTGAATTTTCTCTTCTAACTTAGCCGGATCAGGCAACGCATTTTTTAGTTTTTCTGGTACATCACGCGTTAGTTGATAACCGGCAACACCTATGGGTTTTTCGATACCACGCAGTGCATATTCCACATCAAATTTGCTGTGCTCTCCACACAAAATGATACCAATGGAAGGATTTTCATGTGGTTCTTTTACAAAATCATCGAGAAGATTCAAGTAAAAATTCATCTTGCCGGCAAACTCTGGTTTGAAGCGGGGGCGTTTCAGCTCGACCGCAACGAGGCATTGCAATTTCCGATGAAAAAATAATAGAGACGCTCTTCTTCCTTTTTGAGCTTATTGAGAATCATCAAATTTTGGCCCCACGGAATTTCTGCGACAAGCTGTCGCAGTTTTGGAAAATCTTTGTATTCTACGTAAAATCGGCGCATGTCCCAGAGGTTTCTGGCAGAAAAACCAAATTTTGCATCAGGAAAAGCCTCTTTTAAATCTTTGGAGAGTTGCTCAACAATCGATTTGCCCCAACCGTATTGCTGTTGGTGTTGAACAATGTGTTCCCCCAGCCACCAGTACAAATTGACTGCTTCTCGGTTGACCGCATGTGCCGCTTTAATACGGGTCTTTTGAATTTCTTGTGTCGCTTGAGTAAGAAAATTCTGATAATGGGACAAATTTTTTACAGTGAGATCATTCATATTTCAATACCAATTTCTCGAATTTTATGCATAAATTCGCTTTTGCGCAGAGAATTGGATTTACCCTGTAAAAATTCTCGCGTTTCTTTGAATGTGCTGAGAGTTCTTGAAGTTCCGCACAACTCAACATAGGCTCGCTGCCAGAATAATTATTCTTCAATAAATTTTCAACGCCACCGGATTCATAAAAATGACGATAATTAACAACAGTATCCACATCCAGCATCAATACTTCGGCAATTTCTCTTGCACTTTTTCCACGTGACAATAAATAAACCACTTTAATTTTATCAGCATCTTTTTTATTGGTTGCGCTACGATGAGCTCTTCTTAACTCATTTGTTGCGTCTATTGTTAACGTGAATTTTTTCATGATGCATAGCATGATCTTGGTTGGATCGTTTTGCAAGTCCTTTAAGCCTTTTTTCAAAAATTTACCGAAATCTCATTGGCGAGACGTATACAAAGGTATACCGGCTTGATTCTCCGTGATTAAATTCAATACTACTTGATTTAAGTCTGGCCGGTGATCTCCGCTAAAATACCCTCGCCTAATAAACGTTCGGTGGGCTTGTCCTCAAAATATTCAGGACACATATGCAACGTTCGACCAACAAAACCAAGACCATTCAAAATCATCGCATTTAATAATGCTCCATTTGAGATTTTACTTCGATGCGATAATTTAGGTAGTTTCTGATTAATGACTTCTTCCAATCCAATGTCTTTACAAAAGCCTGCTATTAACCCAAGATGGTCCAATCGTTTTATGTCAAAAGATAACTCGCTCATTTCTGCTTCTCAAAAAGCAGTAATAGATCAAATTTCAGATCTTGTGTCAAGACTTTTTTAAAAAATCTCGCCTTTTTTAATTCATAAAGTTATTGCGAAATGACGGACATAACGATAACGATTATTATTTAATAGAAAAAATAAATCCTCGTCTGCAGTGCATGTAACTTTTAATGTCCTAATGCACATTACAAAATTTCTGCTATAATGCTTTTTTTATTTTTTACGAGAAAATATCATGATAAAAATTCCCCAAGAAGGTCAAATCATTAGCATTAATGCTGATCAGTCTCTCAATGTTCCGTCTAACCCCATTATTCCTTTTATTGAAGGAGATGGCATTGGTGTAGATATTACTCCCGTCATGAAAAAAGTAGTTGACGCAGCTGTGCAAAAAGCTTATCAAGGAAAACGACAAATTGCTTGGATGGAAGTTTATGCAGGAGAAAAAGCGGTTAAAGTGTATGGTGATAATCAGTGGTTACCAGCTGAAACACTTGAAGCATTAAAAAAATACTGCGTTTCTATTAAAGGTCCTTTAACAACACCTGTGGGCGGCGGTATTCGTTCACTTAATGTCGCGATTCGGCAAGAACTGGATCTTTATACCTGTTTACGTCCTATTCGTTACTACACAGGTACACCTAGTCCATTGAAAGAACCTTGGAAAACCAACATGGTTATTTTCCGCGAAAATTCTGAAGATATTTACGCAGGTATCGAATGGCAAGCTGATAGTGCTGAAGCTAAACGCATCATCAATTTCTTGCAAACTGAAATGCAAGTTAAAAAAATTCGTTTCACGGAGCATTGCGGTATTGGTATTAAACCCGTTTCGCATGCAGGAACTAAGCGCTTAGTCACCAGTGCCATTCAATACGCTATTGATAACGACAGAGACTCTGTCACCCTCGTACACAAAGGCAACATCATGAAATTCACTGAAGGTGCTTTTAAAGATTGGGGTTATCAAGTGGCGCGTGAACAGTTTGGCGCAGAACTCATTGACGGCGGTCCTTGGTGTTCTTTTAAAAATCCAAAAACAGGTCGTGTCATTACCATTAAAGATGTCATCGCTGATGCTTTCTTACAACAAATTTTATTACGCCCTGAAGATTATAGTGTTATTGCAACCTTAAATCTTAATGGTGACTATATTTCTGATGCTTTAGCGGCTCAAGTAGGCGGTATTGGTATTGCTCCAGGCGCTAATCTGAGTGATAGCATTGCTGTTTTTGAAGCCACTCATGGCACCGCACCTAAATATGCAGGACAAAACAAAGTTAATCCGGGTTCTATTATTTTATCTGCTGAAATGATGTTACGTCATTTGGGATGGAAAGAAGCCGCTGATTTGATTGTTGAGGGGGTTTCGCATGCTATTGAATCCAAAACAGTTACCTATGACTTAGAACGATTAATGGACAATGCAACATTAGTCAGTTGTTCTGGTTTTGGTGATGCGGTGATTAAGGGTATTCAAAAATAATTGACGGGTAATGTCTAAAATATCCACTCCCAAAATTCTCATATTGGCCTATTCACTCGACGATGATTTTTCTCATATCTCGAAAAAAATAGGCCCTTTATGTGCCGAACTTTTTCGGCAAAAGTTTACTTTAGGAGTGGAAAAACTACCCCTTTCCTTCGAATTAAATGCGCAAATATTAGAGACAGAGAATCGCATTCATCAAATAGAAATGCTCTCGAATAATACTTTTCACGTATCAAAAGAAGGGTTGTTGCAAGGAGAAATTGAACAATCAAAAGCAAAACCGAACAAGGCCCTTAAACCCATCATTAACCGAGCAAAAATACTCTCGTTTCAAGACACCATCTTGAAAATACTTCAAGAAAATGACTCTGTGCTTTTTTTTGGGCTGGGCGATAAACCCAATGCCCATACTATTTTTGAATGTCTTTCAACAAATAATATTGAATTAACTACCCTGTTTGTTGAAAAGAACAACCTCATTGCGCTTAAAAACACGTTAAAATCATTTAAAGTGGCCATTGAGACTTACCTATTGGTTTCCTCTCATTATTCGTTATCTCAAGAATCAGAGGAACACATGACACACTCTCATGTTTCCTTTTTAAATCTAGAAAAACATTTTTTACCTTCCACTATTGCCACCTTCGTCAAAAAAATCTGTCAATCTCTTGACGAACAAACTCGGTTGTTAGTATCAATGCAACATATAGGAAAAAATAGTAAACAACATTCTTTTTATGCTCCTTTATCTTCTCATAAACCTTATCATATCCCTAATCCGCAGCCATCAGTACCTGCATCCTCTCAAGCTTCTCTTAGCCATAAAATGAAAAGCACCTTAAGAGAGTTTCGAGGAATATTTAATGAAGATGAAGGCGGAGGAACAACAACGACGACCATTGTTGGAAACAGAGACAGGGATTCATCCGAAGATTAGATCCCTCTAACAATTTCAATAATTTTTTTACTCACATGATTTTTATGTTTTTCAGGCCTGTACACTAAACAAATTTCATCGTTAAATACAGGTGCATTTTTTAGTTTTTTCAGATGACTATATTGAGAGGCCACCTTTGTAGGCAAAAGACCATAGCCAAGACCTAAGGATGTTAATTTCGCCACAACCTCAAGATTAGAAGAATTAATGACACCATTAAAGGTTATTTTTTTACTCATGTTTTTCAAAATATATTGCGATTGGGCAAGATTTTGATCATAAATGAGTTTATCTTGTGCATTCTTAGCATAAAAGATAGTAACCTCATCATCACATAATTTTTTAATCACTAAATCAGGATGTTGTATCGGATTAACAACAATACCAAAATCGGCTTCCCAGCTAATCACTCTTTCTGTCATCTCTCTTGAAAGGCCATGAATAAAATTAAAATTCAATCCTGGAAATTCCGCTTGAAGTTTTGGCATAAAGCATTCAAGCATATAAAGAGCCACCGAAGGATGAATTGCAATGATATAGCTTGCTTGAACAAGACCTGACTCAGGACGCGCTAAATTTTGAGCTTGTTCCCATTCATAAATGAGACGATGCGCATGCTGCTTAAACTCCTCTCCAAATTTGGTTAATTGGATACCATTTTTTAGTCTAATCAGTAACTGCGCACCCAGCTTGCTCTCCAGTCTTTTTACCGCATAGCTCAGTGCAGGCTGAGAAATTCCTATAATTTCAGAGGCGCGAGTAATGTTAAGGGTTTCACTCACAGTGATAAAATACTTTATATCGTCTAATAATAAAGACATAAAAGCATTCTATCACAATTTTAGGATTCTGACTTTTCTAGAGCGTTGAACTCATACCAAATTCCAAAAACAACACCAAAAGTGCAAGCAAATGCTGTACCTAAGATCCAGGTAAAATACCACATAAAAACTCCTCTTTTAATGTAACTGCTCACTGCGCCCGTCATTGCGAGGAACGAAATTGCGTAGCGATAGCGAAGCAATGAAGCGACGTGGCAATCCAGACATAGATGTTAATGCAAACACATTATCACTGGATTGCTTCGTCATGCTTTCTATTACTTCGCTACGCTACGCAATAGAAAACATTCCTCGCAATGACGGCGGGAAAGTAGTTACCTTTTAATAAACTTCTTTTGAATTACTTTCAATAGCACTTTTTGTGACTTTTCCACGTAGGACATAATACACCCAACTCGTATAAGCCAAAATAATAGGCATGAAAATAACTGTCGCCACCAACATAATACCTAGTGTTGTTTGACTTGAAGAAGCATCCCAGATCATTAAACTCATATTGGGATCAGATGATGACGGCAAAATAAAAGGAAATAATGAAACACCCATCGTTCCAATAGTACTGGCAACAGACAGAGCACTAGTAACCCATGCCATATGATGCCATTTCAATTGCAACAAAATGATAGTTAAGATCGCGGTTAAAAATCCTATTGCGGGAATAAGCATGAGCATTGGATACTGATGATAATTCAACATCCATGCCCCAACATGCATACTGACAGATTTATGCAATGGATTAGAAGCACCCTCAGTGATCATTGGTATATTTAAAGCATAACCTTGCAAATCATAAGCCACCCACAAACCAGCAACCGCAAACAAAATAATGAAAAGCACGCAAGCTATCTGAGCATATCGAATCGCGCGTTGTTGAATATTTTCGTCTGTTTTAATCGCAAGATAGATTCCTCCATGCATGATTAACATACTTAAGCTCACTAAACCACACAGTAATGCAAATGGATTTAATAAGCCCCATAGCGTCCCGGTATAAAACATTCTTAATGAACTATCGAAATGAAAAGGGACACCTTCAATCACATTGCCCATTGCCACACCAAAGAGCAATGCAGGAAGAAAGCCCCCCAAAAATAATGCGGCATCTACGATTTTTTTCCAAGCAGGCTGCTCCATTTTTGAACGATATTTAAAGCCCACAGGACGCAAAATTAAGCCAAATAAAACTAATAACATGGCAAAATAAAATCCTGAGAAGGACACTGCGTAAACCATCGGCCAAGCAGCAAAGATTGCTCCCCCACCCAAAATTAACCATACTTGATTTCCTTCCCAAGTGGGCCCTATGACATTAAGCGTCACACGACGCTCTAGATCGGTTCTTGCCACCCAAGGAAGCAAACATCCAACGCCCAGATCAAAGCCATCCATGACAGCAAAACCAATTAACAAAACACCTAACAACAACCACCAAATAAAGCGTAATGTAGTGTAGTCAAAAAAATCAATACCCATTTGTTTTGCTCCTTATTTAATTGCCAACTTATTTAATTGATGTTCTGGTCCTAGGCGTATATATTTAATCATTAAGAATATCTCTAATATGGTAAGCGTAGCATAAAGCAAGACGAAACCACCCAAACTAATATAAAGATCACTTGATGATAACGAAGAAGCTCCCATGAATGTAGGTAAAACACCATCAATTACCCAAGGTTGGCGTCCATTTTCAGCAACAAACCATCCCATTTCTACGGTAATCCAAGGAAGGGGTAGGCTTAAAAAAGCCATACGTAAGAACCATTTTTTATCCAGTTTTCGATAAAGAGATAAAATAAATGCAATGGCAAATAATGCGATAAAAAAGAAGCTACAGGCTACCATAATACGAAAAGCCCAAAACAACGCCGGTACATTGGGAATCGTACTTAATGCCGCTTCTTGAATTTGTTCTGACGTTGCATCGCTGACATTATCAGTATAACGCTTTAATAACAATGCATAACCTAGATTATTCTCGTGTGCTTCAAACTCTGTTTTTGCTGCCTCATCCGTAGGATTTTGCTTTAATATTTCTAAAGCGCTGTATGCTTGAATACCGTCTTGAATCCGAGATTTCGCTTTATCGACTAATTCATCAATCCCGAGTACCGGCGTATCCAAAGAACGTGTGGCGATAATACCCAACACATAAGGAACTCGAACGGCATAAAGCGTCTTATGATTTTTGACGTCAGGCCAGCCAAATAATGTCCAAGAAGCAGGAGCTTTTTCAGTTTCCCACATGGATTCCATTCCTGCCAATTTCATTTTTTGGTTTTCTGTGACTTCATAACCGCTTTCATCACCTAAAACAGCCACACAAAGCGATGCAGCTAACCCAAACGCTGATGCAATAGTTATCGAACGTTTTGCTAACTCAACATTACGTTTTCTTAAAAGATAATAAGCACTAATAGCTAACACAAACACAGATCCCGTCACATATCCTGCACTGACTGTATGAACAAATTTTGCTTGCGCTACAGAATTAAATAACACGGCGGAAAAATTGCTGACTTCCATACGCATGGTTTCAAAATTAAAATGTGCGCCCACGGGGTGTTGCATCCAACCATTTGCAATAAGAATCCATAAAGCAGACAAGTTAGTGGCTAAAGCGAGAAACCACGTGACCGTTAAATGAGCTTTCGCTGATAATCTATTCCAACCGAAAAAAAACATCCCCACTAATGTTCCTTCTAAGAAAAATGCCATCAATCCTTCAATTGCTAGGGGAACACCAAAAATATCTCCGACATAATGCGAATAATACGCCCAGTTTGTACCAAACTGAAACTCCATGGTAATCCCTGTTGAAACCCCCATGACAAAATTAATACCAAATAATAGCCCCCAGAATTTGGTCATGTCTCGCCATATTTGTTTCTTTGTCATCACATAAACGGTTTCCATGATGCCCAATAGCAAAGACAAACCTAAGGTTAAAGGTACAAAGATAAAGTGAATCATCGCAGTGAATGCAAACTGCAGTCGGGAAAGGTCAATGGTTGTTATATCGATCACGTTGAATTACCTTGTTTAATAATGTTTTGATTAAAGAAATGTGTTTTCACAGCTTCGCTCATCATTTTTGGATTGGAGTCATCCAAAGGATGAGAAAAACAGATAGCCCAGATAGCATAAATAAAAATTGCTTTTAATATGAGTATTACACTAATTTCAAATGTCAAAGAGTTTCTTTTATGCATTTGTAACCCAATCTTTAGGAACTAAAAAATTAGTCAGCAACTCGGCTTCAAGTGATGCCGGTTCTGGCATATGATTATAACGCCAAGAAACTTCCGGAGGCAATGACATTAGAATAGATTCTGTACGCCCTTCAGATTGTAGGCCAAATAGAGTTCCTCTATCATAAAGCAAATTAAATTCAACATATCGCCCTCGACGTATTAACTGAAATTTTCTTTCACGTTCTCCATAAGGCGTTAGTTTTCGCTTTTCAACAATAGGGAAATAAGCATTGGCATAACTATCACCCACGCTTTTCATAAAGGAAAAACAAGTCTCCCAGTCCCATTTGGCCCAATCATCAAAAAATAATCCACCTATGCCACGCTGTTCTTTACGATGCTTCAAGTAAAAATAATCATCACACCAACGCTTTAATTCTGGGTAAATTTCTTTTCCGAAAGGATCGCAAGCTGCTTTAGCTATTGTATGCCAATGTTGACAATCCTCAGTAAAACCATAATACGGTGTTAAATCGTATCCACCGCCATACCACCATACAGGATTTTTACCCGGTTCTCCGGCCATAAAAAAACGAACATTTGCATGCGACGTAGGTATATAAGGATTTCTTGGATGCACTACTAAAGAAACACCTAATGCTTCAAAAGGTTTATCGGCAATATTTGAACGCGATGCTTGCGCTGACGCAGGTAATTTTTCGCCATAGACATGAGAAAAATTGACACCCACCTGCTCGAAAGTAGCACCATTTTCTAATACACAAGTAATTCCCCCGCCTGATAACAGATTTCCCGGTGCTTTTGTCCACACATCTTTTAAAAAACAAGCCCTACCATCGACTTGCTCAAATTGTTGACAAAGTTTTTGTTGCAAGGACAACAAATAATTTTTTACAGAGGTAATGAGATCGCTCACTTAAAGCACTCCTTTTTTAAATTTTAATCACATAATTAGGCATAGACTGTGCAAATTTTTCCAGCAAACAATTACCTGACTGCTGCGCTTCATCAACCCACTTTTTAAATAAACTCAATAATTCTTCAGAGTTCAGTTTTTTATTTTCACAAATTTGTTGCAAAGATATTTTAAACTGACACACCAAACGCATCGTCGCATTTTTTTGCACCATTTCATTCATCGTCGCAGCTTTTTTCTCATCCCATTGCGATTCCGCACAAGACAATATTTTTTTTGTGTTATGAGGCAAGGGAGATTTACGATTTTCGTTGTGCCATGTAGGCAAAAGAACTTGCCGATAATAGTCCGTTAAAACCTGCAAACGATGGTTTATTAAAAGTCTAACCACACTAAAATCCAAAGTTTTTTTCTCAGTTAAAATATCTTGATTCGACAACAATGAAAATTCTCGATTTACTTTGGCTAATCGAAGACTTTCCAAAATTTTTATATATGCCCACCCTATATCAAATTCCCACCATTTTACAGATAATTTTGCTGATGAAGGAAATGTATGGTGATTATTGTGTAACTCTTCTCCACCAACAAAAATGGCTAAAGGAAAAATATTTGTCGACGAATCATTCGTTTCAAAATTACGATAACCATAAGCATGTCCAACACCGTTAATGACGCCAGCCGCCCAAAAAGGTATCCAAAACATTTGAACAACCCAAACAAATAACCCAGGCAAACCCAATAACATCAAATCAATGATCAACATCAGACAAATACCCAGCTTTTCATGAACACTATACAAATTTTTCTCTATCCAATCTGATGGTGCTCCATGCCCATATTTTTCTATGGTTTCTCTTGTCTTCCCTGCTCGATACACTTTCATTCCATGTAATAACATAAACTTTAACCCCCAATTTTTTGGACTATGAGGATCATCCTTTGTTTCACATTTTGCATGATGTTTTCGATGAATGGAAACCCACTCTTTTGTCACCAATCCCGTTGTCATCCATAACCAAAACCTAAAAAAATGACTGATTATTGGATGCAATGTCAAAGCCTGATGCGTTTGATGCCGATGTAAATAAATTGTCACACTCGCAATGGTAACTTGCGTTAAAATTAACGTATAAATAATGTCTCCTTTCCAAGAAAACTCTAGTAACCCATCTAGTATCATAATTAGTTATCCTCCTAAAAAATCAGGTATAATTATAAAAAGATAAGTTATTTCGTTCATTGATCTAGATCATATTTTTTCTTACCATAACTATTTTTGAGGTTTCAAAATCTAAATGCACTCTAACTTGCCACACTCCTGCCAACAATGTTCTTTGGGTATATTTTGCCTAAATCAAGGCAACACGCATTTAATTTCAAAAAAACGTGTGCTCAAAAATAAGGAAATACTACATAGACCTCATGATAAATTCACTCATTTGTATCTCATACAAAAAGGTGTTCTTAAAACTTGCAATACCGACAGTTTTGGAAATGAAAATATTCATAATTTTTATTTCCAAAATGAGGTTTTTGGCTATGAAGCCATTGCATTGCAAAAATATCCTTTTTTAACGATCGCTATTTCTGATACACTCATGTGCGAAATACCCTACAAAAACTTTCTATCGTTAATTGAATCAGAACCAAAATTAATCTCACATTTTTTATATTCAGTTAGTCATCAACTAACATTTGGTGAATACTTGAAGTCAATTACAGCACAACAAAAACTTGTTGCATTTTTGCTCGATATAGCCGGACGATTATCCTGTAATCATGAAAATGGTTTTTTGCTTCCCTTGACATATCAAGATATTGGGAATTACTTAAATCTCGCCTCAGAAACTGTCAGTCGTTTATTTTCATATTTAAGAAAAACTCAACTTATTAGCATAGACAAAAAATATATAACACTAGCGGACATTCCTAAGTTAAAAAAACTTATTGCATAAAATACGATAAGTAGTTTTTATTATAATCATATAAATAAAATATTTTATTTATCTCTTCAAAACTTTTAATCTGATGTGAGGAGATAAAAAAATGAAAAATATTACCGTCAATCAAATAATTACGCTTAATTCTATCGTTAAATTTATAACAGAATCTTATTCTGCGTCAGAAATAGCCAAAAATATCTTGAATGAAATTATGATATTTCGTCGTCTTTCGACATCCATCAATGCCTGTAAAGATCTGAATTGCGCAAAATGCTCTTCACCTCATCTATCCAAGATAATCACAGCAGTAAAGAAAAACAAACCGATTACTTTCGTATTACCTGCTTTTCCTGGAAAATCTCCTAATCCAGAAAAAGTACTAGGATACTTACCCGATTATGCAGAACAACTTTCACTTAATTTTCTTGAAAATCTTTGCCAAAGAATTAAAAAATTCTACAATCCTGGAGTTAAAATTATTCTCTGTTCCGATGGAAGAGTATTCAGCGATGTTGTTGGAATGAAAGAAAATCACGTTACGGCTTACCAAATTGAATTAAATAAGCTCATAAAAAAAATCTCTTTTTCAAACATATCCACGTTTAATCTCGAGAATTTCTATGGAAACATTAACTTTAATCAAATGCGTAACGAGCTCATGAAAAGTTATGGCGAATCCTTAGACTCTCTCAAATATAAGGTTGGCACCGAACAAGAGTTCAATCAAATGTACTGTGGCATAACTCGCTTTCTATTTGAAGACACCCAATATTCAAAATACTCAGAACAAACTAAAAGTCGTACCGCCCTACTCAAAGAATCTCGTATAAAAGCCTACGAAGTTATCAGAAGAAGCCAGGCATGGAGTCAATTAATTGCCGAACAATTTCCAGAAGCTGTTAGACTGTCTATTCACCCTCAAACTTGTGGTGCAAAAAAATTAGCTATTCGTTTAATTGGAAAAGAAAACTGGATGACACCATGGCATGGTGTTGCTGTTGAAGGTGAAAAAGGCTATATTTTGATGAAACGATCGGAAGCCGAAGCTTTAGGCGCTCAACTCGTTCACTCCCAAGATGGACGACCCAGCCATTTTGACGCAAGGAGTATCTTATGAATTATAACATCACTCACATTAAACCCTTTGGTGTTCTCTTAGAACCCAAAAATGCTCCTATTCATCTGACCGATTTAGACATACAAAGCTTACGCGAATTATTTGAACAACATCAACTCATTCTATTAAGAGGATTTCAACCACTTCAAAGCACCGATGATTTCTCTCATTATTGCGAATTATGGGGTGAAATCAGCCTTTGGCCATTTGGAAAAGTCCTTGAGCTCATTGAGCAAGACAATCCAGAAGATCATATTTTTGATAATAGCTACCTTCCACTCCATTGGGATGGAATGTACCGTCTCCAAGTCCCTGAATACCAAATTTTTCGTTGCGTAAAAGCCCCATTGCCAGGGCAAGGAGGAAGAACAACTTTTTCCAATACTCGTTTAGTTTTAAAAGATCTTGTTTTAAGACACCCATATTCTGAACTTAAACAATTATGGGAAAAAGTCACCGGCATCTATCAAAGAAAAATGGAGTTTTACAATAGTAAAACCATATCTCCCATCATTACTAGACACCCACAAAAAGATTTTTTTGTCATTCGCTATAACGAACCTCACTTTGAAAGCAATGGACATTTTATTAACCCTCCCGAACTTGAATTTACCGGCATAAATCCAGAAGAATTAGATCTTTTCCACAAAAGCTTAAAAGACGCTCTTTATGCACCTTCTAATTTTTATGCCCATGAATGGCAAACAGGTGATATCGTCATTGCAGATAATTTTTCACTTTTACATGGCAGAGAAGCTTTTGTGTCTAAATCTCCTCGCCACATTCAACGTGTGCACGTTTTAAGCTGTCCTCCTTTCGATAATCCAGGTCTGGAGTCTTACCAATGAATAAACACGTAACAGATATTATGATCATTGGGGCGGGCCCGGTAGGACTCATGTGCGCTTACCTAGCACAACTTTGTGGCATGCGTACTGTTATCATTGATAAATCGGATGCTCCTTTAGAAGTCGGTAGAGCTGACGCTCTGAACGCTCGTACTCTACAACTACTTGAGTTAGTCGGTTTATTTGATGAGCTCTACCCGTTGGGAAAAACATGCAACACCAGTTCTGTGTGGGCTAATGGAAAATTTATTTCGCGCCAATCTTCCTGGTGGGATGAATTGGAAGGCTGCTTGCATAAACATTTCTTGATGATTGGACAGTCTTATCTAGAAAAATTATTAGACAAAAAACTGAAAGAAATGGGCGCGGCAGTCAAACGTTCAACAAACGTTAAAAATATTGAACTTAAGAAAGATGGCTGTCTAATAACGCTCTCCAATGAAGAGCAGATTCAAGCAAGCTATATTATCGGCGCAGATGGTGCTCATTCCTTTGTTCGAAAACACTTTAACATACCGTTTGAAATTAGACACCCACAAATGGTATGGGCTGTCATTGATGGAGTTATTGACACCCACTTTCCTAAAGTGCCTGAAATTATTGTTTTTCAGGCAGAAACATCTGATGTCGCTTGGATTCCAAGAGAAGGCGATATTAATAGATTTTATGTCAGAATGGACACCCCAAATTTTACTCAAGAAGAGGTTATTAAAAAGATTAATCATGCGATGCAGCCTTATACTTTAAGTTTTAAGAAAATTGTTTGGTTTTCACAATTTTCAGTCAAAGAATCTGTTGCCGAAAAATTTTTTGTACGCGATCGTGTTTTTCTTGCGGGTGATGCCTGTCATATTCATTCAGTTAATGGTGGACAAGGCCTCAATACAGGTCTTGCCGATGCCTTTAATCTCATCTGGAAACTTAATAGCGTCATAAACTGCAACGCTCCTACAGAATTTTTAAGAAGTTATGAAGCAGAACGTAAACCCATAGCCCAAAGCGTCATTGAAACTTCAGGTAAACTTGTGCGCTCAACTAAATATTCACAAAATGGAACTCATGCCGAAGATTATGTAAAGATTGTACAAAAACATTCTGGCAATATTACGGGTATGGGTATTCGTTACGGAACACATGGACTTGAAGGTTCTCGGCTGTTTGACTTTGAAATTTTTAAGGGGAATACCAAAACCAGACTTTATTCTCTTTTGGACTACACTAAATTTACTTTGCTCATCTTTGGCAATGATGAGTTGAATATGAATATCCCTGAATCTATAAACATTATTCAAATTTATTCTTGTCCATGCCAAACAAATTATTGGTCCAATAATTCCCCTTATACTAATAAGGCCATTTTAGTCAGACCCGACTCCTACATTAGACTTCTTGTACTTTAAGAGGCAATATATGAATAGACCTATCGTCATTGTCGATCCATTATCATCAGGCATAGAATTAGCTCCTGCTTTTAAAGCCAGAGGAATACCCTCTATTGCAGTCACTTTTAAACCGCTTGATCGAATGGGATTTGGCACAAAAGTGCAAACTTCAGATTTTACCGAAATTATTCCCAATCAACCTAATCTGATAGAAATTCTAAAAAAATATCACCCTATGGCCATTATTCCTGGCACTGAATCAGGTGTTAGTTTAGCAGAACAGTTATCTGAAATCCTAACGCCTCAGCTCGCCAATGATCCTCAAAAGTCGCTTAATCGATTACACAAAGCTCTCATGCAGAAAGCTTTAGATGATGCTGGTGTTCCCACCCTTAAAACACTCAACACTTCTTCTGAAAATGAAGTGGAAACATGGATGAAAGAAAACGAGTTAGTCGATTCTCCTCTCATAATTAAACCGCCTATATCTGCTGGTAGTGATAAGGTCTTTCATATTTCAGCAAGAGGAGATTGGAAAATAGCTTTCAATCAAGTATTAACTGAACCGTCTAAAATTACGGGACAAGTGAGTGAAACCGTTGTTGTTCAGGAAGAAGCGATTGGCACAGAATTTGCTGTTGGCACCGTCAGCGCTAATGGAAAACATTATTTAGCCCACTTGATAAAATATAATAAAACATCGTCACATCATCGTAAAACTGTTTTTGATTATGTTGAGTTTGTGCCTTATAACAAAGAATTATATGGGGAATTATTTGAATATACTCAAAGAGCCTTAGATGCGCTGGGGGTTCGTTGGGGAGCTGCACACAATGAAATTATGCTTACAAACAAAGGACCTCGGCTTATTGAGTCAGGAGCCCGAATGTGTGGAGGTCCCGTTGTTCGATTTGCACGAGAAGCAACAGGCAGCAGTCAAGCAGATAAATTAGTTGAAATCTATACCGAAGGTGATGTTCGAACAAAAGAATATACCTTTAAAAAAACTGTTGTTCCTGTTTTTTTGAAGTCCCCGAATGATGGGATAATATCTAATGTTGAAGCTCTCACTGAGGTTTCTCAATTACCTACTTTGCACAGTAAATACATTTGGTTTAAAAATGGTGATCTTGTACCACAAACTGTTGACTACCTCACAAGCATTGGGATTATTGCATTATCAGGAGAGCGTGAATCAATTTTATTAGACTATGAAAAAATTCGACAAATGGAGTCAAAATTAGTTGTTCTCATATCTTAAAATAACACAACTTGTCTTCAACTAGACTTCTTTCGAAACTCAACATTTGAATACGAATTTGAACACGGCAACTCAAGCAACTCTGTGGCCATAGTAAAGCTGAAGTCTATTACTTAAATCCGATGGGTTTTTACTTCTAATCCCTGAGTACGGTATTGTTGATAATGCTCACGCAAAATCTCCTTTACCGTCGGATTTTCATCAACAATTTCTACGATACGTGAAAACTGAGAATAAAAATTCGGTATAGTTGGTAATACTGAAAGAAGAATCAAGACATCTTGATAGTCTTTAGATGGATCATTAAATCCTATTTCTACAGGACAATCTTCTATTGAACATTCGCCGCTTAAACTATGTGGAATAAAGCTGATATCTTTGTAAGTCCACAATAACTCACTAAAACGAGAAGCTTCCGCGTCATTTTGACAATGAACGTAAACTCGGTGCCCATGCATATAGAGCTTTTCAATTAATGCACAGCAAAAAAGAAAACGCCCGTTTTCACGGGCGCTTGACAAGATATAAAAATTACAACTCGCCGGCATTTTCAGCTAAGTAATCAGCAACACCAGCTGGACTGGCTTTCATCCCTTTTTGGCCTTTTTTCCAACCAGCAGGGCAAACCATGCCATGTTCTTCATGAAATTGAATAGCATCGAATAAACGTAATAATTCATCCACATTACGACCAATCGGTAAATCATTCACTAATTCTGCACGAACAATGCCTTGCTTATCAATTAAAAAAGCACCACGGAAAGCAACACCTGCTTCATGTTCAATACCATAAGCTTTGCAAATAGCGTGAGTCACATCAGCCGCCATGGTATAACGTACAGGACCGATACCGCCTTTATCAACAGAGGTATTACGGTAAGCATGATGGGTAAATTGTGAATCAACAGACACAGAAATTACTTCTACATTACGTTGCTTGAATTCTTCAAATCGATGATCTAATGCAATTAATTCAGAAGGACAAACGAAAGTAAAATCCAACGGATAAAAGAATATTAAACCATATTTTCCTTCGATGGCTTGACCTAAATTAAATTCATTAACAATTTCTCCATTGCCTAATACAGCGGGAACTGTAAAATCAGGCGCCTTACGACCAACTAAAACACTCATGGTTTCCTCCATTTATATTATTTAATATTTTATAAAACTGGATTATAACACTCTACATCATGCAATAGAAGGCAGACTCTAAGGAGTGTCCTAACATATATGATCCGTCACCTCTAATCATAGCAACAAAAATCAACTATTGTGTCAATCCGTTTTGGGAATAAAAAGAACATTCTGCTTTGGCACGATAAAATAAATACATAATTTAATTATACATTAATGTTAACAGCTTATAATTCTCCCAAATTTTAATTAACAACACGAATATGAAAGCAAAGCAAGCTCTTTTAAAACTTATTTACTCTGAATTCACACAGTACAGATCTGCGGATAGTTTAATTCTTAGTTTAAATACAGCATATTTAATGTTAATGATAAAAAATGAAGAGCAACAACACCACATACGTTTAATCGACGGATCATTCAATAGCGCCTTAGTTAATTTAGGAGCCTCGAGTGGCGATTATCAACAAGTTTTAATATTACGCGCCTTAAATGCATCCATACCTCATTACTTTACTTTATGGGTTGAACGTAAAGCTGGAATCTCTCAGTGTATTTTATTGGATGCTTCTAATTGTCATGAACACTTTTCCGCAATTTTAGAAAAATTGCATCCTCATTTCAACAATGTGCTCGTTGCCATTGGCGATGAAAAATTGCATAAAATTCAACGTGATACAAAGAGTTGTTTTCTTTTTGCATTTGAGCACGCTCGATTGCTGGCTTCTTGTGACACTCCCTGGGCAGAGTTTTCTGATATTCAACATATACTCAATAGTACCTCGGTTTTAAACGATTGGGTTAACGATAAAAAAATTGACGAAAAGCAAGCACAAGATATAAAAAAATCTGATATTTTCTCTAGCTCTTCTCATCTTTCCATCATGCGTTGGGTAGATATGCCTTTTGAGTATGTGAAACACATGCAAACTGTTTCTGGGATAGACTACTATATTCAGCATAATACTTCAGATGCCGTAGCAATGACTTTTCATAAAGCAAATTTCGTCCGTTTAAAAACATCACTGATGGTAGTTCCTTCAAATTGCTCTTTAATTGATTGGACTCTTGAAATACAAGACAAGCTTGAAGGTTTTATCAATGAAACAAATGAGGATGTTTTGTTTGAAACAATGCATGTATTGCCAGATATTGAGAGATTATTAGAGATGCTCGCGGACCTGATTGAAAATATTTCGATCAAACAGTGTATTGAAATATATCGCTTTATTTTTTCAGAAAATCCATTATCTAAAAAAGAAATTGATAGGCTTATTCATAAAATAGCTTGCATACAATTCAATGAGCGGATACTTGACTTAATAAAAGCAGATCGATTGAATTTTTTGAATCTTATCTCACACCCAAAATTTAATATACTCATTGCCTCTAATGCACTTTTAACGTTATTAGAAAATGGAAAAATAGCGTCAAATGATTTAGGTTATATTCGCTCTCAAAGACAATTACTCGAGTTAGATAGCTCAGAATTATTTACCGCTATCCAGGATAGTAAACTTGCCTTTAGTACGTATGCTAAAGCAAAGGATTTTAATTTAGCTGCATATCTGGGAAAAAGCCTCCCCAAGAGTCCAAAATCAATCGCGGACGTATCAGAGCAAGAGCATAATGAATATATTGGCTTACAAGGTTTTGTTTAACGGAGAAACACGGTAGAACGCCAAACAGATTGAACAAAAGCACCCTTTATTTCATTTATTTGGTTGTATCCTGAGGAGTTTGCTTTAAATTTAGATAAAAGCTCCAAAAGCATTTGCTCAATTCTCTCTCTTTGTTCAGAGTCCACTTCTTCTTCACAACACTCAGCCATAATTGCCCTGATTTGGTCATAATCTTCTTCTGACAAATTGACACTTTTATGCGGAATAGATCGAGTGTGATATTTTGCAATGATGTCATTTAAAGATTGAGCAATGAAACGAAATCGTATTGAGTCCATATACTTTCAACAATAGCAACATTTGATTTGGGACAACTTGAATGCATATTAAAGAGATCACTGTACTATTGCAAGCAAATTATGACAAAAATTAAATCAAGCGCATTACTAGCATAATGCTTATCCAAAATAATCAAAAGGCAAATTACCCTCTATCAAATACGTAAAGCTTTTGTTAACATCTCTGATTGATTAGCAGAGACATCCGTACAATGTAATGATTGATTAATGACGTTCATGGTAATTCTCCATTTGACTCATAATGAAATTTTAGTCAATCTTTCTTTTGCAAGTTTTTACTGCGTCAATCCGTCTGGAGCTACACGCTCAGAAACATGCTTCAAATCTGCTGGATAACCACGTCCCATTGCAATCATATTTTTTAAGTTATTAATAAAACGTTCCCCCCAAATACGCGGATCAAAATTCACGATATTCACATTCGCTTCCAAATCCATGGATAAAGCAAACGCTTTGCGCTTACATAACTCATGCCCAAACAAAGCAACTTTGATTTCTTCTTGAGGATTAAAGGCGCCTTCACCGCCTGCATGCTCCGTTAAACGTTTTAAAATTAAACGAATTATTTTTTGAATGGTGTTGTACATTTTTGACATTGCGGTAATTCCCAGCGCAGATTCTTCGCCCCGAGAAGTACTAAACATGTATCCATAATCTAGAATTACATAAACACTCTCATACTCTTGAGTATCTTTGTTATATGCTGGATTAATCGGCACAGGCGGCTCAATCGCATCAAGAAAAGGAGAAACAATCATTGCCTGAAAGTTGGCATAAATCATCCATAGATAATCTACATACGCAGGCAAGCCTGTATTTTCATCACGACTCCAGAGGGCAATTTCAGCCTCTCGCCTTTCTATTTCTTCATTGTATGCTTGACCCGTTTGCAGAATCTTCGCATTTTCATTTTCATTCACTGTCTTTCACCCATTCAAACCATTCTACTGTCGAAGGACGACATTGCACACATTTTACACCGCAATGCGGCTCTTTGGAACATTTTCTTACTTTTCCTTTAGCAATCCAAATATCAACCATTGTCAGCATCACGTCTGGGGGCACCTGAAAATGCTGCGTCAATGCATGCAGTGACACTTTAGAATGCTGCATTAAATATGTTTTAATTTCCTGCAGCATGGTGAGGCGTTCCCATTCTTTTCATTATTGTTAAAAGAGCAGCGCAAAATAAGACAATTCCTAAGAGCCACATAAAGGAAGACTGCGGATGTTGCATGAACGTAGTGCTTTGATAATATAAGACAGCCACACTATAAGCTAAAACTGTAGACCAAAAAATTGCAAAAAGCATCCAACCTGTACTTAGCTCTTTGCGAATAGCTGCCATGGTAGATGCACAGGGCACATAAAGTAACACAAATAAAAGATAAGCTAATGCTGCGTTTGTGCTCACAAAGCGTGAGACCATTTCACCATAAACCCCTGTAGAAACATCATCATTTGAGATACCTGCAAAAAGTGGGTGTCTCATTGCTTCGGGTAATTCTTGAACATGTTCCAGAATACTCATGACTGCCTCTTTTAACCCTCCCCATAAATCGAAAGAAACGGCGGTTTGCACTACAACAGAAGATAAATGTCCCGCTTGAAGATACAATGTATTTAACGTGGCAACGACAACTTCTTTCGCTAAAGCTCCTGTCATCAATCCAACGGTTGCAGGCCAGTTATCGGTTGTTAAACCCATAGGCGAAAATATGGGTGTCATAAAACGTCCTAAAGCCGATAATAAAGAATTGGCATTGGCATCATCGAGTGAAAAACTCCCTTGCACTGTCAAAGCATTCAACACGCCTAATAACATGCAGACAGGTACAATCACTTTACCCGCTCTCCATAAAAAATGCTGTGTGCGTAAAACTGTCGGATAAAAGAGCGCCTTCCAAGAAGGAATATGATAATTAGGTAACTCCATTATCCAAGGAGAAGGTTTACCATGAATTAAGGTTTTACGTAAAATACTGCCTGTCAAAACGGCTGAAACCATGCCCAAAAGATAGAGCATAAATACGACATTCTGCCCGCCTGTGGGGAAAAACGCCGCAACAAAAACAGAATACACTGCTAAACGCGCACTACAGGACATAAAAGGACTCATCATCACTGTTAATACCCGATCACGTGGGTCGCTCAACGTTCTCGCTCCCATAATAGCAGGTACATTACACCCAAATCCCACAATCATCGGTACAAGCGCTTTTCCCGGTAATCCTAATGCCTGCATTAATTTGTCCATGACGAAGGCTGCGCGCGCCATATATCCTGACGCCTCTAAGAACGATAAACAAAAAAACATAGCCGCCAGAACAGGAATAAAGGAAAGCGTTGTATTCAGACCTTTTCCCACCCCCGCAGCTAAAATAGCCACCAGCCAGTCAGGAGCTGAAATGCTTTTTAAGCCATAAGCAACGCCTTGCACAAATAAGACATCACTCGCGATATCAAAAAAATCTTGAAAAACTCCTCCAATATGAATAGCAAAGAGAAACATGAAATAAATCATGATCAGAAAAATGGGAATTCCTAGAAAACGGTTTAATATCCACTGATCTAATCTTGCGGTCAAAGAGCGGCGCGCGGGTACTTTAGATGGATGCAACACCTCTTTAGCTAAATTATGTGCCCAAGTATAGCGGGTCGAGGCAACAATAATATCAGGATCTTCTTGCCAATGTTCTTGGCGTGCTTGTGTTTCAAGTTCATGGATCGCTCGGTAGCGAGAGCCTATTAAATCTCCTGTGAGAGATTTTACATTTAATAACGCCTCTTCAATTTCTACCGGATAAACAGGATAATGCGTAGGAATTTTAGGGTACTTAATACTGGAAACCAAAGCGACTTTTAAAGCTTCAACGCCTTCTCCTTTATGAGAAATCAAAGGAATAACAGGGCAACTCAAGCGTTCTGCCAATAATTTCACCTCCAAGCATGTCCCTTTATTTTCTAGAACATCCATCATGTTAATGGCTAAGATCATAGGCACTTGCATTTCAAGCAATTGAGCAGTGAGGTATAAATGTCGTTCAAAGTTAGAGCCATCAATTACATTCACCAACACATCTGCTTCACCCGCCAAAATAAAATTACGCGCAATTTCTTCATCCATCGCTGATTGAGCAAAATGGCTTAAAGCATAAACTCCTGGAAGATCTACTACTTGAATGGTTTGGTTTTGATAAGTAAATGAACCACTTTTTCGCTCTACGGTAACTCCAGGCCAATTTCCAACCTGCTGGCGCGCACCTGTTAATTGATTAAATAAAGTTGTTTTTCCGCTATTAGGATTTCCAATAAGCCCAATAGTGATAGTGTCTGTTGTAGAGCTCACTTAGTTCACCTTCTCAATTTCTAATCCATTAGCCTCTTTTTTACGAAGACTTAACGAAGAACCCCGAATTTCAATATGCACAGGATCGCCCAAAGGTGCTTTACGTAATACAGAAAACTCAGTTCCTATGGTTAATCCCATGGTTAATAAACGTTGACGGTAAAGTTTGTCACACACGCCAAAACCAATTATTCTGGCTTTGTCGCCTGGCTTTAGATTGCCAAAATTAATCGCATTCATCTGTATTTCTCAATAATTAAATTATTAATTTATACTCTGCAGACTTCAATTTTCGGTTTTGTTACAAGCTGCATCGACTTCAGTCGCCTGTTTTAAAAACATTGGCTACACGTACACTCCTTCGGCTGCTTCGCTTGCGCCTCACCAAAAAATGAATTGCTATGAGTATAATTATCCCTGTTTTTAAATGAATTGTCAAAGCAAATGATAATGATTCTTATTAGCATTTTAGACCTCGTCATGTTAGTCCACCAATAAAAACTCTCCCATTGTCATGTCTTGAATAATAAAGGCGGCTAACGTTGCGGACATTAGCCAGGGTGAACGCGTATAAATTCCAATAAAATCAAGGTTTGTAGGTGGTTTTTGTAGGGGCGGGTCTTGTGCCCGCCCGAAAATGCACAGTTTTTATCAATAT
>JAJZTL010000086.1 GCA_021848965.1 Pseudomonadota bacterium | reverse complement strand
CAAAGCGCCCACACAATTTGTCTTCTAACTTGTTAATGAACTCCTCTTTCTTAAGAGGCCTCAGTTCAGAGGAAGCGCCATTCTACTCCTTTTAAGACTATTGTCAATACCTAGGCGCAAGTTTTTTATAAAAAAAATAGTTTTTTTATAATTCTCCTCTTTCAGCCAATGAAAATACTTCACTTTCTCCTACAATGAAATGGTCTAAAACTCTTACATCTATAAGTGCTAAAGCATGAATAATCTTTCTTGTCACTTGAATATCTGAATAGCTGGGTGAGGCATTTCCAGAAGGATGATTGTGACAGAGTATTAATGCAGCAGCGTTATAATGTAATGTTTTTTCCAAAATAATACGTGGATAAATTTCGGCACTATCTAGTGTTCCTTGAAATAATTCTTCATAAGCTATTATGTGATGCTTTGTATTTAAAAATAAGCAAGCAAATACCTCCTGACGTTTATCTCTTAGCTTTGTCATTAAAAACTGCCGCGTATCCTCCGGACAACTCAATACATTAGTTTTATCTATTTTTTCTTTTAAAAAACGTTTGCCTAATTCAATAGCTGCTTGTAATTGAATATATTTTGTTATTCCAAGCCCCCGTATTTGACAAAATTTTGAAGGTGTAACAGCTAATAGCTCTCTTAAACTGCCATAATGCAGCAAAGTATCTCGAGCCAGATCAACGGCTGTTTTGCCCTGTAAGCCTGTTCGAAAGAAGATGGCGAGCAACTCCGCATCAGTGAGCGTTTCGGCTCCTTTTGTTAATAATTTTTCTCTAGGACGTTCATGAATAGGCCATTGAGCAATCGTGAGGTTGGAGGTCATATTTTTTCCTATTTGTTTATGTATATCTTATGGTATTATAAGAACTTCATAATTATACCATTTAACAGAAAAAGATCTATGATTAATGTACAACTAAAAATTTTAGACCCTCGTATGGGTGAACAATATGAATTACCTACTTATGCTACTTCAGGTTCCGCAGGACTTGATTTACGAGCCTGTCTAAACGAGTCACTGCAATTAAGCCCCAATGAAACCACTTTATTGCCAACTGGCGTTGCTATTCACATTGGAACGCCTAATGTTGCGGCAGTTATTCTTCCTCGCTCTGGTCTGGGACATAAACATGGTATTGTTCTAGGCAATTTAGTTGGGTTAATTGATTCTGATTATCAAGGAGAACTCAAAATTTCCTGTTGGAATCGTAGTCAAGACCATTTTACTATTCATCCTGGCGACAGAATCGCGCAATTAGTATTTATTCCTGTTCTTCAGGCTACTTTTGATATTGTTAAATCTTTTGAAGTATCAGATCGTGCTGAGGGTGGGTTTGGACATTCTGGGTCAAAATAAATATATCGGAGATAAAATGAGTTTTCATGCAACAAGCAATATCGATGCATCAATTTTTAGAGCTTATGATATTCGAGGTAAAGTCGAGTCACAATTAACGCCTGACGCAGTTTATACCATTGGATTAGCACTGGGTACTGAAATGCATCAAATGGGTAAAAAAGAAATTGTTATTGGACGTGATGGCCGCCTATCTGGACCAATATTAATACAAGCATTACGCCAAGGATTAATGGATAGTGGTGCCGATGTTTTAGATATAGGCATTCTTCCCAGTCCCGTACTTTATTTTGCGTCTCATTATATTCCGATGGATTGTGCTGTCATTCTGACAGGTAGTCATAATCCAAGTGAATATAACGGCTTAAAAATGATTTTGGGTGGAGTAACACTCGCTGAAGGACGAATCCAAGCGCTCTATCAACATACTCAAAAGCAAGACTTTTTTTATGCTACAGGAACTTATCGGCAGGATGAAAAACTAATTGAACAATATATTGATTTTATTGCTCAACAGATTCAATTACCTCGCTCCCTTAAAATCGTCGTAGATTGCGGTAACGGTGTAGCCGGTTGTGTAGCTCCCACTCTTTTTTCTCGCTTAGGCTGCGAAGTGGTTCAATTATATTGTGAGGTTGATGGTAACTTTCCGAATCATCACCCCGATCCGTCTGTCGCCGAAAATTTGGAAGATCTTATTATTGCCGTTAAAAAACATCAGGCCGATTTGGGTCTTGCCTTTGATGGTGATGCCGACCGTGTAGGCGTAATTACCTCATCCGGACACATTATTTGGCCTGATCGCTTAATGATGTTATTTGCGAAAGATATTTTAAGCCGCCATCCTGGGGGAAAAATTGTCTTTGATGTAAAATGCAGCTATCACCTACCGGCTATCATAGAAGCACATCACGGTGTTCCTATTATGTGTCCAACTGGGCATTCATTAGTTAAATCGAAAATGAAAGCAGTTGATGCTTTAATTGCAGGTGAGTTAAGCGGGCATATTTTCTTTAAAGAAAACTGGTTTGGATTTGACGACGGTTTATACTCTGCCTGTCGTTTATTAGATATCTTAGCGAAACAATCTCTTTCACTTGATGCACTTTTCGCCGATATTCCTGACAGTGTAAATACCCCTGAAATTAAAATTTCTTTAGCAGATGATCAAAAATTTGCCTTCGTCGAACACTTAAAACAAGCGGGACAATTTGGACAGGCTAAAATTATTGATATTGATGGAATACGTGTAGAGTTTGAAGATGGATGGGGATTATTACGTGCTTCAAACACAACTCCCTGTTTGGTTGCTCGTTTTGAGGCGAATAATGCGGAAGCTCTCAAAAGGATACAATTTCTTTTTAAAGAGCAGTTAAATACAGTGAATAAGAGTTTCAAAACTCCTCAAGTATTAGAGATTCCTTTTTAATTATGAAGATTATCGTTGGTATGTCGGGCGGCGTAGACTCATCAGTCGCCGCCTTTCTTTTAAAACAGCAAGGGTATCAAGTTGAAGGCCTTTTCATGAAAAATTGGGAAGACCATCAAGAAGGTAACCAGTGTTCAGCCGCTCAAGATTTAGCAGACGCTCAAGCTGTTTGTGAAAAACTAAATATTCCTTTACATACTATCAATTTCTCGACCACTTATTGGGATAAAGTATTTCAGTATTTCTTAGACGAATATCATGCAGGCAGAACCCCTAATCCTGATATTTTATGCAATAAAGAAATTAAATTTAAAGCATTTCTAGATTACTCCCTGAGTCAAGGCGCTGACTATATTGCCACAGGGCATTATGCACGCAAAAAAATCATTGAAGATCAATTTCATTTAGCTAAAGCTAAAGATCGCGACAAAGATCAAAGTTATTTTCTTTATGCAATAGATCGCCATGCTCTCGAAAAAAGCTTATTCCCCATAGGCGATTATACAAAAAATACCATCCGAGCTATTGCTCAAGATCAAGGTTTAATTACTCACGATAAAAAAGATAGCACCGGCATTTGTTTCATTGGTGAAAGAAAGTTCAAAGCATTTTTAAGTGAATATCTCCTTTATCAACCGGGAGAAATTCGCTCTCCTCAAGGTGAGCTGCTCGGGCATCATGACGGCTTAATGTTTTACACTTTAGGCCAACGTCAAGGCCTTAATATTGGTGGCAAAAAACATCATATTGAAGCGCCATGGTATGTTGTCGGTAAGGATATACCTAACAATAGACTAATCATTGCGCAAGGAAATGATCATCCCCTGCTTTTTTCGCAAGGATTAATTTGCTCCCAATTACATTGGCTCTCGCATGAGAAACCTCATACTAGCTTTACTTGCACAGCCAAAATTCGTTATCGGCAATCTGATCAACATTGCATGGTTTCGCCTCAGAGTCACGGGCAATATGCTGTGTTATTTTCAGACAAGCAACGTGCCGTGACTCCAGGCCAATCCATTGTTTTCTATGAGAATAATATTTGCTTGGGAGGAGGAATCATTGAACAAGCAATTCCGATTTGTTAGCCTATGAAAATTTCATCTATTTGTCTTGCGAAATTAAGCATCCCTTTAAAACGCCCTTTTATCACAGCCCTTCGTCGTACTGATTCTGTTGAAGATATTGTGGTCATGATTACCACTGATTGCAACAAGATAGGCTACGGTTCAGGAGCTGCCACACCAGCTATTTTGCCGATGAATCTTGTTTTTCACCCAACGATGCATAACATCTTGTACAAAACAATGTGAGCGATGGATTGAATATCAAACTCATGAAATCAGGTGGCATTGCCAAAGCACAAGCTATCTATCATATTGCCACCTCCGCAAATATGAATATCATGGTAGGTTGCATGTTGGATCATAGGAATGAAAAAAACTTTCATTACCAGCTCTTTTCGCCCATTGCTATCCAAATGCAACTTCCTATAATCACTTTTGCCTTTAGTATGTTACTGGCGACACGCATTACCAACTTTGCTTATCCTGGAGCAAATATGTTTGCTGCTATGGGATTTGCTGGGAGTGAAAATATTAAAGCAATGATAAAAAATGGCTTGACTGTCACGGTAGTACAACTATTATTTTTGGTACTGTATAGTATTTGTTTATGAGTATTATTCATGCGACTTAAAAAACTGAAATTATCTGGTTTTAAATCTTTCGTTGATCCCACTACTGTTTTATTTCCCAGTCATCGCGTGGGAGTTGTAGGGCCTAATGGATGTGGAAAATCCAATATCATTGATGCCGTACGCTGGGTTATGGGTGAAATCTCTGCCAAAACACTTCGTGGCTCAACTATGTCTGATATTATTTTCAATGGCTCTTCCAATAGAAAACCTGTAGGACAAGCGTCGGTTGAGCTTATCTTTGATAACACAGAAACACGCTTAACTGGTGAATATAGCCAGCATGCCGAAATCTCTATTCGACGTCTGGTTTCTCGAGATGGTCAATCGCAATATTATCTCAACGGCACACGCTGTCGACGCAAAGACATTGCCGATGTTTTTTTAGGGACAGGATTAAGCACTCGCAATAGTTATGCCATTATTGGTCAAAATACAGTTTCCCAATTGGTAGAAGCCAAACCGAATGATCTACGTTTATATATTGAAGAAGCTGCCAATATATCGAAATATAAAGATCGACGTTCTGATGCGCAAACACGGATGGAAAATACTCGCGATAATTTATGTCGACTCAGTGATATTCGTGAAGAATTAAACAAGCAAGTGGCTCGCTTAGAACGTCAAGCGAAAGCAGCAACGCAATATTCCGAATGGAAAACAGAAGCACAGAAATTACAGATTGAGTGCGATGTCATGCGTTGGAAACAATGGCATCAAGCTTTAGAAAAGCAAGAAACATCCATTCAGCATAACGAAATTCAATGTGAAAATTTATTGCATGAGCGTCAGGCTATTCAAGAAAAAACGATAGCTATAAAAACACAATATCAACAGGCCCATGATATTTATCGAGAAAAACAATCTCACTATTATAATTTAGGCATGGAATGTACACGGCTCAAAGAGTCTCTCGCTCATCAAAGCCAGCAATGCAAACAATTTACTTTTAATCGTGAAAGAATAGAAAAAGATCTTTACTTTGCCGTAGAACATGTAAAAAAGGAAGAACACCAATATCAATACTTATCCGAAGAAATTGCGGAACTTACGCCAAAGCTTGCTGAATTTGCGCAAGCCAAAGAAGCCTCTGAAAAAGCTTTAAGTGTTTCAGAGCAAGAAAAACAAGCATGGCAAAAAGAGTGGGAACGTTTTAATCAAATAACAGCAGAATCATTGCGCAAAAGCCAAGTACTTCAAACACAAGTGCTTCATGCCGAAAAAATGATTCAACAAACTGAAGAACGTTTAAAGCAATACGAGAAAGAACAGAATTCGCTGAAAAACATTTCAGAAATAGAAAAGATATTGCGTGCATGGGAAAAAGAAGAAATTCATCTCAAGCAAGAATGGGACACCTTAAAAAAATCTTCAGAAGAATGCACACAAATGCTTTTGGAGCACCGCAAACAACAGGAAGAAAAACAACGTGCGGTAGACTCAGAACATAAAAAATTACAGCAACTTCAAGGAGAAATTACTGCTTTAAATGCTTTGCAAGAAGCCGCACTAGGTAAAAAGGAAGATGGTATAAAACAATGGCTTCAGCAACAATCTTTTGCCAACGCTCTTCGAGTTGCCCAACATCTTGAAGTTGAAGAACACTGGGCAACAGCCGTTGAATATATTCTGGGCCAGCGTTTACAAGGGATTTGTTTGGAAAATTTTGAAGCCTTGGGAGATCTGGAACAGTTCACTCATAGTTTGTCTAAGGGAGAATGTACGGTTGTTGATATGTCGTATAAATTCTCTCTACGTTCCTTTGACAAAGGGGGGGGCAGGGAGGATTTTAATTTCACTCCACTCTTAGACCACATTCGCTGCCCAGATGCTCTCAAAATCTGGTTCTCAAGCATTTACATCGCCGATAATCTCGAGCATGCCAAAAATTTACTTCCTCTTTTGCAAGCACATGAATCCTTCATCACGCCACAAGGCGCTTGGTTAGGAAAAAATTTTTTACAATGGACAAAAGGAAAGCAGCTTCATCAAGGACTATTACAACGTGAACAAACAATTAAAACATTAAAACAAACGATAGAACAACAAAAAAAACAATGTGAAGAAAGTCAACAAGCTCATGAGCAAAGTCGTATAATGACAACGACTTACGAATCTCAACGAGAAAAGCTATCTGAGGAAATCCAACAAGCTCATCAAAAATGGCTCAATCATAGTACGCAAATTCGTATTAAAAGAAATCAATTAGAAAGCATTCAAGAACGACAACGACAACTTGAAAAAAATGTGTTAGAGCAACAAGCCTCGTTAAAACACTCATTAGAACAAAAAAATACTTTACATACTGAATGGAAAAGTGTGTCTGAAGAAACACAAAAAAATGAACAATCACGCGAAAAGCACACCGAAACGAGAAGCATGCTTTACAAAAAACATGAAGCTTTCACTCTGCAACTTCAGAAGGACAGGGAAAATTGGCATGCTCTTGATGTTAAATTAACTCGATTAAATGCTGAAAAAACAGCGCTACAAACCAATATTGCTCGCGAAAAAGAAAATAAACAATCTTTAGAAAAAAGGCGTGAACAGAGCATAGCTTCTTTACAAAAAGCAGAAATAATCGAACAAGATTTGCAGAAACAATATCAAACGTTTTCTCAACAACATATGACAGAAGCAGCTTTCTTGGAAGAAGCGGATAAAGCATTAAAACACTTAGACGAACAACTAAAAAATAATGAAAAAAACCAAAGTGAGCTTGATGAAAAAATTAGCACGTTGCACACTGAACTAGAAAAAAAACGATTAGATGCTCAAACTTTAAAAGTTAAATGCGAAAATATTGAAGAATTACCTCTCGATTCACGATTCCGCGACAACAATGGAAATATTCTCATAGAGGATTTACCTGAAGATATTTCAATTCCTTTATGGGAAAAAAAGATAGAAACCCTTAATAATAAAACACAGCAATTAGGTGCTATTAACCTTGCTGCCTTAGAAGAATTTACCACCGAATCTGCACGAAAGCATGAATTAGATGAACAATATGAAGATCTTTCGCATGCTTTAGAAATGCTTGAAGACGCCATACAAACCATTGATAAAGAAACACGCGAACGATTTCAAGAAACGTATCATAAAATTAATGAGGCTTTTCAAGCTTTATTCCCTCGTTTGTTTGGCGGTGGCCGTGCTTATTTAGATTTAACCCATCAAGATGCATTAGAAGCAGGCATTACCATTATGGCGCAGCCCCCAGGCAAGAAAAATAGCTCTATTCACTTATTATCGGGGGGCGAAAAAGCGATGACCGCAATCGCACTCGTCTTTGCTATTTTTCAGCTAAATCCTTCACCTTTTTGTCTTTTGGATGAAGTCGATGCCCCGTTAGATGACATGAATGTGGGACGATTTTGTGACATGGTTAAAGAAATGTCCGAGCAAGTACAGTTTATCTTTATTACTCATAATAAAATTACTATGGAACTTGCTACCCATTTATCCGGGGTCACCATGCGAGAACCTGGAGTATCTCGTCTTGTGTCTGTTGATATTGAGAAAGCTATTTCGCTAGCAGAGGAAGTTTAGAAACCCATAATCCTAACTCAAATAACAGACACATCGGAAGTGCCAACATCACTTGAGAAGCTACATCAGGTGTTAATAACATTCCCACAACAAAATTAAAAACAATCACATAGCGACGTTTTTGTTTTAATACATTTCGAGAAATAATACCTGTGCGCACCGCAAAAATCACCACAATAGGCACTTCAAAAGCCAAGCCAAAGGCAAGCAATAATCTCAAAGAAAAGTGTAAGTATGCGCTAATATCTGGGGTTACTAATACTCCTTCGGGAGCAATATGCGTTAAAAAGGACATAATTGTCGGAAAAATAAAAAAATAAGCGAAAATAACTCCAAGATAAAAAAGCAAGACGCTTCCTATTAATAAAATTTTTCCGATTAAACGTTCATCTTGATAAAGTCCTGGAGTAATAAAGCACCATAATTGGTACAAGATAAGAGGTGCACTGATAAAAAAAGCTAAAAACAAACAGAATTGAATGGGACCAAAAAAAGCTCCCGTTAATGTAATGGCAATCAGCTCTTGATGATGGGGAAGTTGCTCCAATAATGGTAATGCAAACTGATGAAAAAGCTGTGATGAAAAAGGGTAAAGTAAGACAAAAACAATTCCGACAGAAACTAATGATTGAATAAGTTTCTTTCTCAGCTCAATGAGGTGCTGAATCATTCTTGCTATCTTCTTGGGAGTCTTCATGCATTGCCTTACGAAAACTGCGCATAGCTTTGCCTAAGTCTTCTCCTATATGGCGAATACGTTTAGTGCCAAATAAAAGCAGGACGATTAACAATGTGACAAGTAACGAACCTAATCTAAATCCTTCCAATCCCATGATATTTTCTCTTTTTTAAAATCTACCCAGTTTAACACACTTTTACTTAACTTCTTAGACTCTATCCAGGGCTAACGCGTCTAAATTCTTGTAAAATAAAGGCCTTTAGCACATAAAACATTAAAATTTTTGTTCAAATTGCCAATGAAATCGCTAAACGTAGGGGTAGGTCTTGTGCCTACCCGCCAA
>JAJZTL010000085.1 GCA_021848965.1 Pseudomonadota bacterium | reverse complement strand
TTCTTTAGCGCTAAAGAGTATATTATGTGTAACCCTCAAAATTGGAAAACTGATAAAATGAATCCAAATCCATTAAAAAAATAATTCAGCTGTTAATTCGCATTATAACGAGGCCATTTATAAGAGGATGAGGAGGTTAGTTAACCTATCTTAAAAATTTTTTGGAAATATGCCTGTTTCTTTTGATTTATAATGTTGACGACACACAGAAACATAGTGGTTATTACCGCCAATAGCAATTTGATCACCGTCGGTGATGGCGTCACCATTCTCATCAATACGCAAGACGTGGGTGGCTTTACGCGCGCAGTGGCAAATGGTTTTAATTTCACTTAAAGATTCAGCCCATGCCATTAAATACTGGCTGCCTTCAAAGGGTTCTCCAAGAAAATCAGTGCGTAAGCCATAAGCGAGTACAGGAATATTAAGTTGATCGACAATATCTGTCAGTTGCGCTACTTGTTTTTTGGTTAAAAACTGTGCTTCGTCAACAAGTACACAATGAATGGTTTGTTGTTGATGTTTTTCTTTCGTTTGTTGAAATAGATTGGTCTCTGCATCAAAGGTTTTTGCAGCAGCCTCTAAGCCAATTCGAGAAATAATTTTATTTTCTCCATAGCGATTGTCTATTTGAGGGGTGAATAATAAGGTAGACATACCCCGTTCGGCATAATTGTAATTGGATTGTAGTAATGTGGTGGTTTTTCCAGCATTCATTGCTGAATAATAAAAGTGCAATTTAGCCATGATATAACAGTGTTTATATTAAAAATGGTATTGTGACTGAAAATGAGGAAACAGTGAAGTCTATTGAACCGCCTAAATTTTACAAAATAACACTGGGAATCAGGCTAAGAAACAAAGCCTTACGTTTTAATATTTTAATAAGTTTATCAAGATATAATGCCGAGAAATAACTGAATAAATAAAATATGAATCTCTATCCTCAAAGAAAACCACAGACTGCTTCTTCCCCTCACCCATCGGCTAATGTTGAAAATGCCATAGAACTGATGACGCTACTTAAAGATGTAGAAACAATTCAAGCAACATTAAGTCATTTACAAGATTCATACCAAATAACACTGACTGATTTTGTTAATTATTTTATTCAACATCCTAAAAAAATTGGCCAATTTGAAACGTTACTTTCTCTTTTCAACTCAGAAGAAAAACTACACAAATACCTTACTCCTTTACTTGTAACATTTGAACAACAAATGCAACGTTATTATCCAAACAATGCTCTGGATAATAATGTTGTTAATGCTATCATTGCTCATAGTAGTCTTCCCCTCTTACTCACTAAACTTTCTCACCAATTTGGTGATTCATTATCTCAAAATAATTTATATATTTGTATTGCAAGAGCAGTAATGCTAGAGATAAGAGCAACTAGGTTAAACTATCCAAATTATCAAACATTTGAAGCAGAATATTCTCATTGGGATAAACACATTAGCTTATTCTCAGAAATAGCTGACTGTTTTAGAAAAGAAAAAATCTCACTCAATTACTTTACTGATTGCATAGCAGGTCTAGATCCTTATATCAACAATATTTCTGCAATAAATGAAGAAGAGTTAAAAACAATACGGCGAGAACGAATAAGGACAATGCTCTTTATTTTTCATCAAAAATTATCTTTACGTGCCACCCCAGAAAGACCATCCCTTTCAAATTCTTCTTTAGAAGCTGAAGTTGAACAAAATGAACGGGCTTTAAACTTATGGAGTAATTGCATTCAAGAAATAGAAGAAGAGAACCAGAAAATTTTAAAACTATTTTTTGATCCTACGCATAAAAAATCATATGTTTTATTTTGCATGCTACTCAAAAGTTTAGTGACTGCTCTATTACCTCTCACTTATGATAAAACTAATCCAAAAGATGCTTTAATTTTTGAAAAAGTAACCATCATGAATAGTTGGATTCAAGTATTCTATCTAAATAGTGATGTTTTCCAAAACTATCTTTCCTCTTATCTCGAAGAAGAAGCTGAAAAAACTAGAGAACCTGTTTCTGTCGAATTTATTTTGGCACAAGTGAATCCAAGAAAAGGTATTATTCAAATTCCTTTTATCGAAGATTCTAAATGGAATATAACATCCTTAGAAAGAACATTTTCTGAAAATATTTATGAACTGCTCACGACAGAAAATATTGAAAAATTTAATGAATTTCTAGATCGGGAACTTCTCAGTGATTTACAAGAAGTATCCTCTTCACAGATATATGCTTTTTGCTTCATTTTAAATGATTATTTTGCAGAAAAACAAATAGTTTCTCTTCTCGATTTCTCTATTAGTCCAGAGGAAAAAGCTAGAATGTCAAAGAAAAATGATGAAATAGAGTTGATTAATACCAAAAAAGCTCGTGTATTATTCAAAATTCTGTCAACAGAACATGAAAGCACGTGCGAAAGATTAGCCATAATCGTTAATAAAATGAGAACCAATTCATTACCCTCAGTCCAAATACCTAAAATTTTTTCAACCCTTTCAGAAAGGAGTCAGCGTTTTAAAGATACGTTAGAACAAGCGCAAGAAGGCACATTAGGTTACACGCTTCGTAACAAAACCAGATCTGACAGTAATTTAAGTACCTCTTTATCAAGTCTATCCCTAAATATAAGCTCGGATTCATTAAGTCTGCCGTCACCCGGACGACACTCTGTATTTAGGAAAACATCCAGTGGTTCTCCAACAACAACCATCAGTAGTAAATCATCTGACGTACTATCATTAAGTCCTGTTATCAACATTAACCCAAGGCCTGCAACCGATGAACTGATTGTTTGTTTAGGGGAAACACTCTTTGCTATTGTTAATATTTCTAGCAAAGCACAAGAAATACCTGCACTACAAAGCATACTTCAAGCATTAAATGCACAAGAAATAAATGCTGAGCAAGTGGTTCAAATATTAAGTAAAATTGAATCTCAACTTTGCCAATTAAACACTAAAGAGAAAATGACTTCTCAAGATCTAAGATGCAGTAGTTTCGGATCCATTTCTCCCCCAAAAAGTAAAAAGAAATACCCTTTATTTAGCATGCTTTTTCAAGGTTCTCCACGTTCTATATCGACTGAAGAAAAAAGAGATATTCAACAAAGAATAAAATCAGTTGATGAATTAGTTCTCTCAACCAATCAAGCTCGAAAAGATACGGTAGATTTATTATTGAAAGACGAAGGGATTGGTTCAGAACTGGCATGTTTAATTAGAAAAATTCCAGACTTTTCTCCAGCAGAATTACAAGAAATACTTATTGAAGACAAATACTTTACTGAAACTGTATTTGAGGAGTTTGCAGCAAGCAACCCAACATTTCAGCAGCAACTGGGTATTCCCTCAACTAATACTTTTTGTGTTTGAGTTTCGAAAGAAGTCTAGTTTTTTGTAGGGGAGACTCTTGTGATTGGGCATCGGCTGGCATGGACAAGACCCGCCCATACAGTCGAAAATTCAGTAGAAAAGGGTATGCCGAAAGGAAAATCTTCAACAGAAATTATTACCGCTTTATTTTTTTGCTCATAATGCTCCATCGCTTGAATCTCTCTATCTTTTTGAGTTAAAGTGCGACTTATGAAAAACTTAGTTATTGTAGAATCGCCGGCAAAGGCTAAAACGATTAAAAAATATTTGGGCGCCGACTTTGATGTGCTTGCGTCTTATGGTCATGTCCGGGATTTGCTCCCTAAAAAAGGTTCGGTGAATCCCGAGGCACATTTTTCGATGAAGTATGACGTGGTCGAAAAAAATGCTCGGCATATTACTGAAATGGCTAATGCATTGAAAAAAGCTGATGCGCTTTATCTGGCAACTGACCCGGATCGCGAAGGAGAAGCTATTTCTTGGCATATTTGCGAATTGATGACAGAGAAAAAGCTATTGAAAAATAAGCCCGTGCATCGTGTCGCGTTTCATGAGATTACGCAAAAAGCGGTGCAAGCAGCAATTGCCAATCCACGCGAATTATCGATGGATTTAGTGAATGCACAACAAGCGCGTCGGGCTTTAGATTATCTGGTTGGTTTTAATCTTTCACCGCTTTTGTGGAAAAAAATTCGTAAAGGTTTATCTGCAGGTCGTGTTCAAAGCCCTGCTTTACGGCTCATTGTTGAGCGTGAAGAAGAAATTGAACGTTTTATAACGCAAGAATACTGGACAATTACGGCACAGCTGAATAAAAAGAAACAAGCCTTTACAGCACGATTAACGCATTATGCAGGAAAAAAACTCGAGCAATTCAGTTTTGCGGACGAAGCAACGACAAAGGCAGCTGAAAAGCATTTGATGCAGATGGCTCAAGGTGAGTTAAAGGTTATTCATGTTGAGAAAAAACAACGCAAACGACAACCAGCGCCACCTTTTACCACGTCTACATTACAGCAAGAAGCCGCGCGTAAGTTGGGGTTCTCCACCAGTAAGACAATGACCGTAGCGCAAAAATTATATGAAGGTATTGATATTGGTTCGGGTACCGTTGGTCTCATTACGTATATGCGTACCGATTCATTAAATTTATCTCAAGACGCTATTGGAGATATTCGACATTACATTGAAAAGGAATATGGCAAGGATCTTGTTCCTGCAAGTGGACGTTTGTATAAAACAAAATCTAAAAATGCTCAGGAAGCTCATGAAGCCATCCGACCCACAGCTATTTTTCAAACGCCATCATTGCTTAGGCAGCATTTAACGCCTGAACAATATAAGTTATATGACCTTATTTGGAAGCGGGCATTGGCTTGTCAAATGGAAAATGCTTTGATTGATGGGGTGGCCATAGATTTTTCTTGTGGTTCTGATACTTCAAATGTATTTAGAGCGAATGGCTCAACGATAGCATTTCCTGGCTTTATGGCTGTTTACCTGGAAGGTAAAGATGATGAAAAAGGCGGTGATGATGAAGAAAATCGCTTGCCAGAATTTACTGTGGGTGAATCTATTCCTTTAAAAACATTGCTTTCTGAACAACATTTCACAGAGCCCCCACCCCGTTTTTCTGAAGCGAGTATTGTTAAAGCGTTGGAAGAGTTTGGCATTGGCCGGCCCTCTACGTATGCGAGTATTATTAAAACATTGCAGCAACGTGAATATGCTTTATTGGAAAATAAGCGCTTTATTCCGACGGATGTGGGACGTATCGTTAATCGATTTTTAACTGAACATTTTACACAGTATGTGGATTATGGATTTACCGCGCATCTTGAGGATGAGCTCGATGCTGTGTCACGAGGAGAAAAAGCCTGGATTCCTTTGATGGAAGAGTTTTGGAAGCCTTTCATTACCCAAGTAGGAACAATTGATACGAGTGTTCAACGTAAAGATGTGACCTCAGAAGCAACCGATCAAACATGTCCTAAATGCGGTAAGCCTGTCGTCATTCGTTTAGGAAAAAAAGGGCGCTTTTTGGCGTGTACCGGATATCCTGAGTGCGATTATACCGCTAATGTGGAAGGTGATGAAGCCGGCGAGGCATTTGTTCCTGAAGAAATTCCTGACAGAACTTGCCCGACGTGTGAGAGTAAGTTATTTATTCGACAAGGGCGATATGGTAAGTTTATTGGTTGTAGTCAATATCCTAAATGTAAGTTCATCGAACCACTCGAAAAACCGGAGGATACAGGTGTCAAATGTCCGCAATGTCTGCAAGCAAATTTAATTCAAAAAAAATCACGGCGTTATGGTAAGATTTTTTATGCATGTAGTCGTTATCCCGATTGTCAGTATGCCATTTGGAATCCACCCATTAATGAACCTTGTCCAAAATGCCATTGGCCATTGTTAACGTTAAAAGAGACCAAGCGTTGGGGAAAAGAAAAAGCGTGTCCACAAAAAGAGTGTGGTTATAAAGAAAAAATAGAAGAATAGAAGAAATATTATGACCATCCTATCTGCCTACGGACTTGAACAAAAACCTTTGCGTGAGTTTGCTGAAAAAGCGTATCTTGATTATTCTATGTATGTAATTTTAGATCGCGCTTTACCTTTTATCGGTGATGGATTAAAACCGGTACAACGACGCATTATTTATGCGATGTCGGAGTTAGGTCTAAAAGCGACAGCGAAACATAAAAAATCAGCACGTACTGTAGGGGATGTTTTAGGTAAATTTCACCCTCATGGTGATTCCGCTTGTTATGAAGCTATGGTACTCATGGCGCAGAATTTTTCTTATCGTTATCCGTGGATTGATGGTCAAGGAAATTTTGGTTCGCCGGATGACCCTAAATCTTTTGCAGCAATGCGTTACACCGAGTCTAAATTATCGCCTTATGCAGAGCTTTTATTACAAGAGTTGGGTCAAGGCACAGTGGATTGGAACCCTAATTTTGATGGCTCATTGGAAGAACCCGCTTTTCTTCCGGCTCGACTCCCGACACTGTTATTAAACGGTACGATGGGCATCGCGGTTGGAATGGCAACCGATATTCCGCCGCATAATCTCAAAGAAATTGCCAATGCATGTATTTTGTTGTTAGACAATCCTACAGCAACGTTAGACGATGTTTTTCAGTGTATACCCGCGCCAGATTATTGCACAGGCGCTGAAATTATTACGTCCAAAGAAGAGTTAAAAGCGTTATATGCTTCAGGTTCAGGTTCTGTTAAAGTACGCGCGGTTTATCAAGAAGAAGATCAAGATATTGTCATTACAGAATTACCTTATCAAGTTTCTGGTAGTAAAATATTAGAGCAGATTGCGGCGCAAATGCAGGCAAAAAAATTGCCTATGGTCATCGATTTACGTGATGAGTCTGATCATGAGACACCGACACGTTTAGTCATTACGTTGCGTTCCAATCGTGTTGATATTGAAGCGCTCATGTCGCATCTTTTTGCCACAACAGATTTAGAACGTAATTATCGCGTAAACATCAATGTCATTGGTCTCAATGGCCGTCCTCAGGTGAAAGGAATAGTCGAATTATTGAGCGAATGGCTGACTTTTCGACGTGAAATTGTGCGAAAACGTCTCGAATTTCGTTTGGATAAAATTCTAAAACGTCTTCATCTTTTAGAGGGTTTATTAATTGCTTATTTAAATATTGATGAAGTCATTAAAATTATTCGCGAAGAAGAAAAGCCTAAAAGCGTCTTAATGGCACGTTTTGGGCTAAGCGATATTCAAGCAGAAGCTATTCTTGATATGAAATTGCGTCATTTAGCTAAACTTGAAGAAGTGCAAATTCGTGCGGAGCAAGAGGAACTGTCTCGTGAACGTGAAACTTGTGAACAAATTTTAGGTTCAGCAAAACGATTAAATCGTTTAATTCGTGATGAAATTACCAGTGACGCAGAAAAATTTGGTGATGAGCGACGTTCTAGATGTGTGGAGCGACAAGAAGCGCAATCCATGAAAGAAGAAGATTTGCAACCTTCTGAGCCTGTTACAATTATTTTGTCTGAAAAAGGATGGGTGCGATCAGCTAAAGGACATGATATTAATCCGCAAGAATTGGCGTATAAATCCGGGGATGCTTATTTGACCCATACCGCAGCGCGTAGTCATCAAATGGCTGTATTTTTTGATTCCACCGGACGTTCCTACAGTTTGGTTTCGCATACCCTGCCTTCTGCACGTGGCTTAGGTGAGCCATTAACAGGGCGATTTGCGCCACCAACGAATGCAAGTTTTGTTGCCGTTGTTTCAGGTGAGCCTACACAACAGCTTTTCTTGGCGTCTTCTACAGGTTATGGTTTTATTACGTCTCTTCAAGAGTTATACAGTAAAAACCGAGCGGGTAAGACAGTGATTAATTTAAGTGAAGACGGCGCATTGTTGTCTCCTTGTTTTATTGAATCCGTAGAAAATAATTTATTAGCGATTGTTTCTAGTGAAGGCCGACTTCTTGTTTTTCATGCCTCAGAATTGCCTATCTTATCTAAAGGTAAGGGTAATAAAATAATGAGTTTGAAAAAACAAGAATTTATTCGCTTTATTTTATGCTTGAAAGTGGAAGAAACGGTGCGTATTACATCAGGACAGCGTTCATTAACTCTCCCGCCTAAAGACTTAGCTGAATACACGGGCTCGCGCGCGCAACGAGGAAAATTATTACCTCGGGGGTTCCAAAAAGTAGATGCGTTGAAAGTTATGCAGTAACTATAGCCAAATGAAGACCAATGGCAGATAAAATCTCTTGTATATTTTTTAAATAAGGGTTTCCATTTCTTGATAAGGCTTTATATAAGCTTGTACGGCTTTTGTGCGACTTTTCTGCAATTTGTGCTATACCGCCTTGCGCCTTTACAACATTTTGCATAGCTAACAAAAAAACTCCCGGATCTCCATCTTCAAGTGCTGCATTTAGGTAGCCTGCAGCTTCTTCTGGATCTTTCAGGCATTCAAATAAATAATCCTGATACAGCATGCTTTTACTCATAATCTACCTCTTTCAGATAATCACTCCAATAATGAAGAGCTTTTTTTATATCTTCTTTTTGGGAGCTTCTATCACCACCAAGAAGCAATAAAACAACACAATTATCTTTGTAACCAAAATATACCCTGTATCACGGCCCAAAGAAGAATCGAAGCTCAAAAGCTCCTTGCCCGATAGACTCGCAATCGCCGAAATTACCCAAAGAAATACGATCCGAACGCGCTTGGATTCGATGACGCGCTTTTTTGTCTTGCAACCCAGCAAGCCATTCTATAAATGGACATTTACCATTGGGTTTCTTGTATACTTCGAGGGTAATGGACTGCTTTACTATCATAATAGCTGTTGTATCTTAAGGGATACAATAAATCAACTTTTTGCAAGTAATTTCCCGAAAGCTTTTGTCCTATTAAGTGATCTTTTTGAACAGGAATGATAAATTTTGGCAATTATATACCCAAACAACACGTTTGAGAGAACTGAGAACCCAGGAGCCGCTCTGCTAATCTATGCACAGATCTTTTGTCAGCATTTAAGCCGCAGTTGTTTAATGTTCACAATAATATTGAATGTACCACTAGCCCCCTTTTTAAAGCTGAATCTTCTACACATCTTTAAATATGGTTAAAAACCTTCCTAACATGCGAACAAACGATAGATTGCTTTTCTACAGATAATGAGCGAACTTGGCTTCTCCCTCAGGGAGAAGCTGCC
>JAJZTL010000084.1 GCA_021848965.1 Pseudomonadota bacterium | reverse complement strand
TTTAGCGATTTCATTGGCAATTTGAACAAAAATTTTAATGTTTTATGTGCTAAAGGCCTTTATTTTACAAGAATTTAGACGCGTTAGCCCTGACTTGCTGATTTGGTTGCAATATTAACGCCATTTAAAGGTCAAGTTCATGTATTAAGAAAAGCTATTGCTAAACAGTTTTCTGAAGATCTTCGTGATAAAAATGCACTTGCAAATCAACTTGTAATCGGAACGGTTCATTCTTTACAAGGTTCAGAGCGACCTATAGTTATTTTTTCAATGGTAGAGTCAGCAAACCCTGGAGAAAAACACTTTTATGATGAAGACTCAAGCCTTATCAACGTTGCTATTTCAAGATCAAAAGAGGTTTTTATTATTGCTGTAGATCAGATAGCTGTTAATTATGGACATAATTTAAATCGACAAGCATTGAAAAAGCCGAGTGACTATCTTTTTTATCATATGATGAATAAGGGTAAAAGACTAAACTCTAATGAACTCATGCTAATTGAGTCTCCTCATAAAAGCGAACATTTGCAAAAAGCCCTAGACAAAGGAATGGAATTGGAAATTGTCGCCACGAATGGCCATTTGGCTCAATTAGATATCAGTTCTTCCTGGAATCCAATAACGGCCACCGAACCTAAGTGGACAAGCATTTCTGAAAAAGAAGCTCAAGTGTATGAAAGAGTTGCACTATTATGGCCTGATTTAGAGGTTCTTTACATAGCAACGGATCCGGATGCTGAGGGAGAAAGTATTGCATGGCATTTTATTAATAGAGTGAAAGATTTTTTGCCTCTTGATAGTAAGAAAAATATGCCGAACATCAAGCGTATGCGTTTTCATAGTTTGATAGATAAAGATATTAAAGATGCTTATTTAAATGCTACTCCTGGTTTGGATGCTGGTCTAGTGAAAGGTTCATTGTTTCGAGCAGTTCTTGACCAAATAATCAGTCGTCATTATCCGGAAAAGTTAGGTATGGGTGTGAAAAATAAATTTTATGCTGGAATTGGTAGGGTCCAGCTTTCTATTTTAGATATAGCCCAAAAATATTTGGATCATGATGAGAAATATTTTATTGAGATAAAGGTCCCAAATGCTGAGTTAAGTTATTTAGGTAATTTTATTCTTTATGATAATGCTAAGAATAGGCCGATGACTTTTAATGATCCCTTACTTGCCAATAAAGCTGCTACAAAATTAGAGACCATGATTGATATGCATAGTGGTATCAAAGTTGATTGGCAAGCTGTTGTGCAACAATTGCCAGAATACCCAGCAATCAGTACCGCTCAGTTTTTAAAATTAGCCTGCACCGAATTAGGACTATCTCCCACCGAAGTTATGAATATTCTTCAAGAGCTTTATGAGGGGCAGTCTACCGTAAAAGCTGATATTGAACTGGAGCAGTTGGCATGAGTGGATTTATATCATATTTAAGAACAGCGGCTGAGATAAAAAGTCTTTTGGGACTTGGCTTTGACAAAGTTATGGAGAAGCTAAAGGGCGAGAAGTTAAAGGTCAGATTACAAGTGTTTATGAGATTTTTCTTACAAAAAAGGAAAAATGATAAAAAGTACCTGAAGAAATTAAATCAAAGACTTCTTGAATGGCAGGAAGAAAGAGATAATGAACAATACATGCCGGCTGCACTAGTGTATCATCATACTGGAGCCAGGGCATTGCACGGGTTTCGTTATCAATTAATTGAATATCAAAAAAAGGACAGGGTTACATATAAATCAGAGCGCACCAAATTTTCTCGCTCGACTCGAATACAATGGTTAAAGAAAATAGTGGATACTCATTACGCCGAGTTGAAACAAGCTGGACTTTCTGATGACCAGATTTCCATGATGAAAAATAAAGGTGGCATACCTTTTGGGTATCAAGTTCATCATCGAATTCCATTAGATGATGGTGGAACAAATGACTTTGATAATTTAATTTTGATACGGGATAATGTTGAACATCGCTCAATCCATGGATACTACAACCCAGGTGAATTACAAATTAAATTAATGAACGATCGTGATACTACTGAAGTTGCATTACCAGTTCCTCCTGAAAATGCAATTGTTTATCCAAACCCTGAACGTGGTTATTTTTGTGACCGCATCCCTAACAGCACATTAGTAGAGTTATATGATGTCGATAGAAATTTTGATTAATAAAGTCAATCACTTGTTAAAAAAATATAAAGCTCCCGGTCTTCCGTTTCCGGCAAGCGATGCCGAAATTTTAAAGTTTAAAAACGAAGTCAAAGATAAATTTAATTATATAATTCCATCCGCATTTGAAAAACTACTATCTTATTCAAATGGCCTTATGTTTAATGGCTTGGTTATTTGGCCAACTTCAAAGTATTGGCTGTTTCAAGAATCATTTATGGACGCAAATATTAATTTACGAGATTCATTTGACGAAAGATTTTTATACTTTGGAAACAGGGACGAAGAACTTTATGTGTACAACCCAGAAACAATGACGTATCAAGGAATTGAATATATTGGTGATACTGCATGGGTAGAGTTTGATGAGCTTGAAGAAATGCTTGAATTTATGCTCAAGAGGTCACTGGAGTTAGAGGAGTAAATATGAAACATTTATACCATGCGCACCCAATGTTGGAACCTACTAATTATGACTTAGATCCTGAAGCCGCAAGTAATTATTTCTGTGGAATTCAATTGAAAATCTATGCGTTATTATGGCGCTTGGCAGTTGCCACAAATCTCGAGGGACCAGTGATCAGAATCCACCAATTGACTAAAGCAGTTAGTGACAAGATATCGTTACGTTTAAGTTGGAAAGAGATGTTAGAACCTGGGTGGTGCGAGTTAATTTCAACAAAATTTGCTGAAGGATATTTTGGAGAAGGTATTTTCTTTCGTTCTGAAAATATACCGCCGGTAATACCCAAATATAATAAAAACTGTCTTTTTTCCAACTCAGAAATTCAATCTATTGATTTTGCTGTTTCTGATGGTACCAATATAAGTATTCAGGTAAAAGCTGCACCTCAGAAATCTCTAACATATTCTTCTTTACTTGATCAAATGGTAGCCTACAAAGTCGCGAGGCCATCCACATACGCCAATGCTTTAAACTCGGTATTAAAAAATGATTTATTATTGAAAGATGGGAGTTCCTTATATGTTTCCTCAAATGGAGCTACAATTCATGAAAAAATTTTGACACTGCCAGACAAAGAACAGTTAAATTGTAACTTCTCATATGATGTAGAAACAGCAATAGAAAAAATTGAACTGCATTCAAGCGATGCTGGCAGCTTGCTTAATCTATTTTGTCAGCAACTCTTTGGTTGTGATACGGGATTGGCAAAATGGATAGATGAGCTGGAAATTGATGGACGGATATTAACAAATGCGAATGATAATAATAAGTCAGTCTTGTCTGGTGATGAGCAAAATAACCAAGTAGTAAAAGAACAAAAAATGAGTGAAGCATCTTCGTTGGATTCTATCGTTGAGAAAGTCCAAAATTTTTCGAAAATCAAATGGCATGAACATGCATGGGATGATTATTCATTCACCAGTAATATATTGGACACAAAATTTTCAGGTCGATTAAAGACTCGCCACGCATGCCGATTAGATACTTCAAAAGAGCGGATATTTGAAGAACACTTAAGTGATTTTGTCAGCATTGTACATATTGGTCTTTGTGGTTCTATACCTATGATGGATTTATTCAAATATGCTGAATTTTATATATTGACAGATAGAACTAAAGGTTTGGGTTATCTGGAAAATCTTAAACTGGTTTACCACAAAGATATCTATGGGATCTTTGTGCCTAGTTTAGCAGAAATAAAAAAATCCTTAGTCTATGGATTATATGAAACACAGTTTCATTGTATGAGACTGGATTTTGATGCAGATAGTTTTTTAGAAGTTGAATTTGAGTAAGATTCAATCCTACTCGTCGTATTGAAATTGCCAAAGGGGTTAGTTTTAAATAAATTCTCCTCGCCACAACTTCTCCAAAAATAATTTCCAGAGTAAGCATTCGATTCCATTTGCTAAACGTCGATATTATGATTCAAATGAAACAAGAAGTAATTTTTTTACCGGATGAGATGCTGCTAAGGCCACTAAACTTTTTGTGTCTGTTTCATGGACACGAGAAGAAGTTTTTATTTCAATAGCAACCTCTATTCCTGTACTTATACGCCAATAATGTAGCATCAGTTCTGGATTGCGGTAGACTTGATATGCTTTCAGCTCCATGAGAATAAAATGTTCAAAAGCTTTACCAAATTCGGGTGTTTTTTCTGTCGGTACGCGCCGAGAAAGATAATTGGTTACACCAATATCAAACAAATAAAATTTTTCTGTTTCAATGAGTCGGCGATCACTGACTTTTCTCCAGGGTTGCAAACGAAATCCGAGCAAAATAAGCTTAAGACACCCACAAAATATTTAATGGGAGTCTTAAGTTGAAAGTTGTTATATTTGTTTTTTTTATAAAAAATACAAATATAACCTTGGATAATTTTATTTTTTATACTAAAATCCAAATATGAAAAGAAAAATAGAACAGGATTTAGAATATTGGAAAGACAAACCTCATCGTATGCCTTTATTGCTTAGGGGCGCGCGACAGGTTGGAAAAACATACATTATTAAACAATTTGCTCAAAATTATTTTGACAATACACTCTCTATTAATTTTGAGTTTCAGCCTGAGTTTAAGGTTTGTTTTGATTCGCTCGATCCTCAGAAAATTGTGGTGGAACTTGAGATCTTGTCGCGTCAACGGATTATAGCGGGTAAAACGCTGCTTTTTTGGGATGAGATTCAAGAATGCCCTAAAGCTATTATGGCGATGCGTTATTTCAAAGAAAAAATGCCTGAGTTGCACCTGATAGGAGCAGGTTCATTATTAGAATTTGTTTTATCTGAAGAGGATTTTCGCATGCCTGTCGGGCGTGTGGAATTTTTATATTTGGGACCCTTATCATTCAAGGAATTTTTACAAGCTACAGGTGAAGATCTTATTCTTGAACGGTGGTATGAGTTTGATGAAACGCATCTATTACCTGTGTCAATTCATCAGCACTTACTCAAAAAGACAAAAGAATATAGTTTGTTGGGTGGTATGCCAAGTGTTGTGTCTGCGTATATTGAACATCAAAATCTGATGATTTGCCAAGATCTTCAAGTAGTTTTACTCAATACTTATCGTAATGACTTTGGAAAATACGCCTCTAAAACGGCTTATAAGCACTTGCAAATATTATTTGAAAAAGCACCCGGCATGGTAGCTCAATGGTTTAAATACGTCAAAATTAGTTCGGACATTACACCTAAAGATATGCGTAATGCCTTAACGCTGTTATACAACGCAGGTATTTTTTACCCTATTTATGCTACTAAAGCTTCAGGTCTTCCATTGGTTTCCACGCAAAATGAAAAAAAGTTCAAATTATTATTTTTAGATATTGGATTGCTTAAAAAAGCTTGCCGGTTAGACGCAGAATTGTTATCAACGAATGATATTTTTTTACTGAATCAAGGAGCATTGGTAGAACAGTGGGTTGGACAAGAGTTAATTGCTTATGGGAATAAAAATGAGCCTCCAGCACTTTACTTTTGGGCGAGAGAAGAAAAAAATAGTCGGGCTGAAGTAGATTATTTGACTTTAATAGACGGCCAAATTATTCCCATTGAAGTCAAAGCGGGCAAAACAGGAAGATTAAAATCACTTCAGATTTTTATGCAAGAAAAGAAAAGTTCTATAGGTATTCAAATATCTCAGGCACCTCTTTATTTTGATAAACCTTCAAAAATTTTAACCATTCCTCTTTATTGGATAGATCGTATTCCTGAATTAGTTAAACGTTGCATTGATGCATAAAACAAAGCACTAAAGAACATATAATCGGTCATGCTGGTCGCATAAAAAAACAAAGTAGCGTCAAGAGAGCCAAAAATAACGCATAATATAAAACCTTGGGCGCATTGTTTTTCAAAATGAGGGAGCCGAGAACTTGACCAAAAGCTCTGATAGACTTGTTGAAAAAGTAACCATGCAAAAAAAATAAATCCGAAAAATCCTAATTGAACTAAGATATACGCAGAATCATTATGCGGTTGATCGAGAGCGTTTTCAGGAGTGTTTTTTTGACCACCGGCATTATAGCCATCAATTGTAAGATAAGTATCTTTAAAGCTCCCTGTTCCATAGCCAAACAACGGTTCCTTTTCCCACAGAAGGAGGCTTTCTTTAATGAAGAATAAGCGCAATCCTGTGGAGGAGATGGGATTCCCTTGCTGATAATTTTGTACGTCATGTACTGCTTCTATGCTTCGAGTTTGGAAAGTAGGAGAGCTATAATTTGCCGATAAAATAAGAAGCCCAATCCAAATGGATGCTTTAATTATTCCGCGTATTTGCCAATGTTGATAACCGTAAAAAAGTATTAAAATCGCGTACAGAATGTAAGCGGTGCGTTGGTGGCTGATAAAAAAAATAAAAAATGTTAAGAAAAGAAAAAGTATAGCGTAATAAATATGTATTTTTTGAGTAGCAGCGTAGCGCATTTGTTGGGCGCAAAGATAAGTTGCAAGACTCAGAGAAAAACTAAAAGTACCAAAAGGATATTCGGGTGGATCAAACGTTAAATGGCTGTGCACTAACTCTGTCACATTCACAATATGCCAAGTATTTAGGCAGCCTAATACTGTTGTTAATACAGCGCCATGAACAAATATGGCAATGTAAGTGGATGTCTTAGGCGTTTTTAGAGAGAATTTTTGGAAAAAAGTAATGAGAAAACCAATCCATAATAAAGGTAAATAAATTTTAAGTAGATGCCATCGTTCAGGCGTAGGGGCTCCACCATAAAAACTACCAACGATAAAACAAGCATAAAATAAGGCTGCGGCTCGCGCTATGGGATGCTCAATATAAGTTTTTAATAATTCTTTGAGAGGAACAGTGAATAAAATAAGAACAAGACTAATGACTAATGCAATGGCTCTGACAGAAATAGCTAAGCGGGAGGTAAATATCATTACTCCCAATAATATACTAATTAAGGCTGGGACTGTTTTTGCTATTTTTTCCAATTTTGAATGATATTCCATACTTGTTTCACTGAAATTTGAGTCATACAAAAGCATTCGGACTTACCACGACAGGACATGCAGAATTTAAAGGCGGGACGGTCGTAAACTAAATACTCACCTTGTTTTCCAGCGGGTCGCCAGCGCCTTGGGCTGATGCCTTGTCTGGGAGGAAATAATCCTAAAGCTTTAATACCAAGCGCTGCAGCAAGATGCAGAGGACCTGTTCCTGAAGCCACTAGACCATCCGCATGTTGAATGAAGGAAAGCAGTTCTGGTAATGTCATTTTACCCATTAAATTGATGGCTTTCGGTGATTGTTGAATGAGCGCTGCAAAACGTTCTTGCTCTCCCATACTTCCTGTGAGAAAAATTTGATAGCGTTCGGTCGGTAAAATTTCAATCAGCTTTTTAAAAAAATGACTCGGCCATTCTCGGCCGTGTCCATGAGAACCTGGATGAATGATAAGATTAAAGCGTTCAGGAGATAACTGTGCTGCAAAATCTTGAGATAAAGGCACTTGTGGGACGAGATGAATATAGGGTATTAACTCTGAAAAGTTTAACTCGGATGGAATGCCCAATGGTTTAAGCATGCGAACATTTAGTTCTATTTCATGTAAGTGTGAATGGCGGCGTGCTTGATTCACCCAACGATTACAATAAATCCAATGAGGTAAACGTTGAAAAGTCCCAATGCGGTAAGGAATAGCCGCTTTTTTTGCAAGTTTTGCAAGTCGGTCATTATCGCAAAGGTGGATAATGGCAGTGGGTTGTAAAATCTTTAATTGTTCAATGACTTTCTTATCTGGAAGACTTTGAATGGTATCCCAATCCAAACAATTATCTATATCAGGGCAAGCATCAATAATGGGATGTGTATAACGTGCAGCTAAAAAGCTAATAGTAGCTTCAGGATAATGAGCTCGAATTAGTCCTGCAACAGGAAGAGCTAAAACGACATCACCGACATTTTTAAGCTGACTTATCAGTATATGTATAGGTTTTTCAGACATTATTAATACAAAGAAAAATTAACTTGGCAATTCTACTGAGTTTGAGTCTTGAATTCTAGTACTTTGAACTTCATATTTTCTTAAGCCTGAGTGGTTATACTAACGCCAATCTGAAAAAACAGGAGAATTATTATTATGGGATATATAAAATTAGATCAAATTACACCAAGAGCGGAAGATACTGCTTATTTTGGAGCAGAAGATACTGAGTCTGCTTTAGTTAACATAATAGAAGCTAAGGTTAAGGCGTGGGAAGATAGAGTCTCAAAAGGAAAACACTACCTGGTTGATAGTGCAGATTTGTCGAAAATTATTCACTCATTAGAAAAATACACAGAAAATAAAAAAACTGATTTAATGGCTCAAGTAAGAAATCTGGTTGAGCGAGCAATATTATTGAAAATAGCGATTGAGGTTGAAGTTCTCAAGTCAAAATTTAAAGATATTAACTTAATGATAAAAAATAATGAATCAAAAAGTTCAATTCAAGAAGCTAAAGAGCAAGTGACCCAAGAAGTTCATGGGTTTTATAACTATTGTATGCAACAAAATATGAGTGCTGAAGCAGAAAAAAGCATGCATTCATTAGTTGCAGTTGTATTAAAAGGTGCGCTAGAGCTCGATAAAGAATGGGTCGGACTACTTGAGCAATTTTCATATGATGATTATCATGAGATTGATTTAAGTAACACAACCGTTACAACCGTTGCAGCTTGGAAACGTAATCAGCAATTCTCTCCTCAGTCTGATGCAAGAGCTGCATCTAAATTTTCAGGATATGCGGCGACGCCTGTTAATACTGTAGCGAATAACAACAGTCCTGATAAGGTTGCTCATTTTGAATTACACCGATGAGTTTTTGTAGAGGCGAATAATATTCGCCCAACATTTCATCAAAATTTTATGTCTTTAGACGGGTACCTCGTTCCAGCCAATAGATATTTAAGCTGAAAGTTAAAATAATTAATAGCACCAATACGAATAGGCTGGAAAAGAGATAAGAGCTGCCAGTATCAAGGAAGCCATAACGAAAAATATTGATAATATAGACAATTGGGTTAAACATTGATACTTTTTGCCAAAAGGGAGAAAGTTGTTCAATAGAATAAAATACGCCGCCCAAGTAGACTAATGGTGTGAGAATAAACGTAGGGACAATCGAAATATCTTCAAAGTTTTTGGCAAAAAGTGCGTTAGAAAATCCGAGTAGCGAAAAAAAGCATGAGGCGGTTAAAGCAGCAAAGATCAGAACAACAGGAGATCG
>JAJZTL010000083.1:7441-9437 GCA_021848965.1 Pseudomonadota bacterium | reverse complement strand
GGATGATGATTGGAAAAAAGTAGAGTCAGAAATATACAAAAAGGCAGCTTAAAAAGCATGATTAGAGACGCATTAAAGATCAATTTTGGGGATGCTTCCATGAACAATTTGGCTTATACAGTTGAGATCCATCCAAAAATTAAGATTTTTTAAGTTGATTCTTTTTTGCAACGGAGCCCTTAATGTTCTATACATATATTATGTCTATAAATGAAACTCAAAAAACTACGGTCCTAGTTCATTTTGAATATAAATTGGGGAAAGAGATGATTCAAAAACTTGAAATCCGAGATTATAAAAAAACAGTTTATGAACTCAACGCGCTCGCTCAAATCCCCATCGCTGATTCAAAATTCATCGACTCAATTAACATAGATAACCCTGTTGAGTTTGAAAATGTTCTCAAGTTATTAGAGTCCAACACGCAGTTAATTGATAAACCCATGTTGTCTAAGTTAGCTACTCAATATTTTAAAGAGAATGCACCAAAAAACCTAATCCGGGAACTCATATTAAAAGGCATAAAAAATCACACTGGTTTGGATTTAGAAGACAACAATCTCTTTTCTAAAATTCTTAAGGTCGCTTTTGCTCCAAGCTATGTTAGCTCAACAGAGCTGAAGTACCTGTATGACTCATTAAGCAAAAATAGCAATTATGATTTAAAACCATTACTAGGTTATATCCTAAACAAAGACAATGCACCAGACCATCTTGAAAGGCTTTGTCAACATGATGATATTCTGGACAAAGTAGCTGATGCAATTGGCCAAGACACCAAAGACAGCGACAAATTTTTGGATGAATATATTGAGGAGTCCTCAATTGACAAAGACCAAAAAGTACTTGGGGTTCTACTTGGAAGAATAATTAAAAACTCCCCAACTCTTAAAAAGCAATTAATTGATAAAATAGAGGAGGCTATTAAAAACCCGCATTACCCACAGGTTCATGATCAAGCAGTAAAGCAACAGTTTAAAGAGATAAGAGAAAATCAGTCAGACGATATGAATACTGTTTTATCTTCGTTATATGAAATCTTCAAAAATAACCCTCAAAAATTAGATTCCCGCCATTCCGTGTCCAGTAAAATAGGAATATTACTCCATAGTTACTCTGATAGTTTTGATGAGATTAACAAATGGCTCACTCTAGAACATCGTCTTGAAAATAAAACACAAATTTTATTGGCCCTTACAGTTCTAGAAAACAAACCATCGATAATAAAGACCATCAATTCATTTGAAACAATACAGTCTATATTATATTCCATTTCAATCCATCAAAATCCAACAGTCTTAAACCAGATTCGACAGAGATATAAAGATAATCCTTCCATGGCTAAGGATCATCTTGCTTCAATATTAAAAGGCGGTGACTGGAAGAAAGCAAAACAACACATGAACATCATCCTGGAGACCAACCCTGATTTAGCAAATGAATCTAATTTGAACCAGTCAGCTGAAAAATTCGATCAATTGTTTAGCAAAATGATGATAGTATCTTGGTTAAAAGCAAATCCGAATCTGGCAAGAGCGCCAAGGCTGAAGAATTTAATCTCAAAGACAACAGACTCCGTCGACGACTCATCTCCTGATTCTTTATTAAAAAAGATTGAGATTCTCTTACTGGTTTTACAAGCATGTCCAGAGAAACACAACCAATGCCAAGACGCTATTGCACATTTATTGTTGAAGCATCCAAAGAGTCTTACCTCTGATGGCGCATTAGTCATTCAAAAAATAATTGCTTCGCAACCCACACTCATCACAAAAGAGCTTTTTAAAGAATTACTCACTCAAAAAAGCAAGGTGAATCATTTAGAGCACATCATCAAGTATGCCACAGAATCATTAGACTATACCACATTAGAACAAATAATTCACAACAATCAAGAATTGGACAACGCCAATGATATCATTAACAATGATGTGGAAAAGAGGTTGGTTCGATACACCAATTTCTTGAAAAGTGATGCCACTCCGCTGCCCACCGT
>JAJZTL010000083.1:0-7431 GCA_021848965.1 Pseudomonadota bacterium | reverse complement strand
CCGTAGAAGAGATGAATAGAGCACAATTCAAAGCAGCCATTCAGTTGGTAGAAGCCAACAAAAAGGCGTTTACAAGCCAACTTTTTAATCAAATCATGGCTCTTAATTTCCCACATACTCGCGATAGAAAATGTAACATTGCCAACGACTGGTTAATGGCCTCTCTCGATGCCAACCCCGAATTAGCAAACCAATCCAATTTTTTATCAGCACTGAACTCATCCCATCCCGAGAATATAGTCCCTGCCATGAATAAAATGCTGGAGATGAACCACGAGCTGGCTAACCGTGACAACTTGCTGTTATTACTCAAATCGAAAGACATTAAGAGCATGGCCCCTGTTCTCAATAAAATGTTGATCTTTTCAAAAGAACCCTTAAATTTTTACTTAATCGATTATTTAATGCAGCATCCTTCGGATACGAAAGTCTGTCAAGCCATCCCCTCTATTACACGCTTTTTAGTGCCTAGTGATTTGGATAATTACATGAATAGCCTGTTTTTTCTCAAACGATGGGCAATGCAACTATTTCCAACGAGCAATATGAAATTAGTGACTCAGCAATTGATTTCCGGGATTGCCCATCAGGAACCGATGGAAGACACTGGCAACCTAACAGTCTCAATCATCGAGGCATTAGAAAAAAAACGAGATTTTAAGAATCCTCGTTTTCCTGGCCTTTTGGAAAAAATCCTGCTCGATAACAAGCTCAGTGCAACGGGCCTTCAACGAGTCCTTGCGCTTGTAAGTGAGGCGCAATATTCATTAGATGACAACATGTCCAGCCATATCAAGAAATTGATACTGAATAGCAATGCTGATTTCACGCCAGAGATGTTTGAACAATTCAAAACACTCAATTTGTTTATAAAAAACAATGAAACGCAATCACTTGATAGTGATTTTATCAATAGTCTTATTAAAAAAACCTCCTCACCTAGCCTAATGTACCAACTGGTTGTCTCAATTAATCAGAGTCACCCTAACTCAAAAGAATTGCAAGAGATCATGGTTCCTTATTTGAATAAAACTGAAACATGGAGTTTCCACCATTATGCATTAGCAGCCGTTATCAAACAGCATACTCCTGAGGTGCTTATCAAAGGACTGACTCAAGCACTCGATGATGCAAAATCCATTGATAATACAAACAGGTTATCCCATGAACATTTCGAGGGTTTGAAAAACTTATTTCTAACAATACCTTCAGAGAGTTCATTAAAGCTATCGCTCACTGATGATATTCTGAAGCGTTTATTGCAGGCAGAGGTTGAACAAGACAGCAAAGAAGACTTTGATCTTTTATGTGAAGGCCTATTAAAACGTTGTGATTTTTCTAAAAACAAGAATGTGCTCAATGATGAGGCCTATAAAACACGCCTTAAAGATCTGGGAGTACCACTGAATTTAAACCAGGCTCATCCACCTGAGGAGGAAGTAAAAAACAATAGACGTGAGAATGAACCACCTAAAACCCCATTATCAAAAGAGAGTTTAATCGCAGTCAAGCAATCTGATGCTAATAGACGTGAGAATGAACCACCTAAAACCCCATTATGGGGTTCTAAACGCTAACCGTCGAAATTTCGTGCGCCGTAGCAACATAATTAGTTTTAGCGATTATGTGTGAAGCTACATTAGAGATGGTGGTAGGCCCACCGTACTCGGCTTTCAGGAGCTGATTACAAACCGCCTCAAGCTGCTGTTGTAAAGAGCAACGGTGGTGAGCGTTGAGGGTAAAACCCAAGGCAAGTATCTATGGGTGAGGTATGGATTAAAAAGACGAATAAAGCTGAACCTTTGTTGAAGCGTCGTTAGAGGAAAGTGACATCAAAACCGGGGTCTGAAATTTGCACCGGGATAAGCTTATCAGCTACCTGATTACAGGGTAAGCGGTGTCCGGCGTAGAGAAGGCGTGAGTTTAATCCGGGCTCTGATGTGGAACTACGGGAAGTAGTCGCTTGAATGTTAAGGGAGAAGTTCGATAGGCAAGAACCTATAGAATGAGAGTACCGATGTCAAGAACTATGGCGGAGTCATTCGTAGTAGTAATGAAGTTGCTGTAATGGCAATGGAGCGAAGGGGTGACGTTAAGCAGTCTTATTTAATTTACAACTTGAAAAAGAAGGATATTTTAGATAATGACAAAACCTTTTGATATATCAAAAACTCTGGTGTATGAGGCATACCAATTGGTGAAAGCAAATCGGGGTTCTGCTGGTGTAGATCAGCAGTCGTTAGATGCGTTTGATCTGAATTGGAAGGACAATCTGTATAAATTGTGGAATCGTTTAAGTTCTGGTAGCTATTTTCCTCCAGCAGTTAAAGGAGTCCAAATACCCAAGAAGCAAGGTGGTAATCGCTTGCTGGGTGTGCCAACCGTTAGTGATCGTATAAGTCAAATGGTTGTTAAATTAGTTTTTGAACCCAATGTTGAACCTATATTCCATGAGGATTCTTATGGATATAGACCAGGGAAATCAGCACTTGATGCGATAGCTATTACTCGTGAAAGATGCTGGAAATATAACTGGGTTTTGGAGTTTGACATCAAAGGTTTGTTTGACAACATTGACCATGCATTACTCATGAAAGCCGTCAAAAAGCATACGGACAACAAATGGGGTTTACTTTACATAGAGAGATGGCTTAAGGCTCCAATACAAATGCCCAACGGAGATATCGTTGCGCGCACTTGCGGTGTACCGCAAGGCGGGGTCATAAGTCCGGTTTTGAGTAATCTATTCCTTCATTATGTATTTGATATGTGGATGACCCGTAATCATGCTAATAAACCGTGGGCAAGATATGCGGATGATGCCCTTACACACTGCAGAACAGAAGCTGAGGCACAGGCGTTATTAGTCGAGCTTAAGCTACGGTTTGAAGAATGCAAACTGGAACTACATCCAACAAAAACCAAGATTGTGTATTGTAAAGATGGTCGTCGAAAAGGTAGCTATCCGAACACAAACTTTAAATTTTTGGGGTATGAGTTTCGCGCCAGAAGTGCGAAAAACGTACAGAGGAATGAACTATTTGCAAGTTTCTTACCAGCAGTTGGGAAGGATACCAGAGTAGCCATGAATGCAAAAATACGTAAAATGAATGTGCGAAATAGGACAGATATGGAATTGATAGACATAGCAAAATGGCTTAATCCCATTCTTCAGGGCTGGATTAACTATTATGGCAAATTCTACAAGACTGCATTGATGCCAGTACTCGAGCATTTCAATGAAACGTTGGTAAAGTGGGCGCTTAGGAAATATGGCAACTTGAAATATAAACACCGAGGGTGGGCATTGCTCAAGAAAATCATGAAAAAGTCCCCGCAACTCTTTGCACATTGGAAATTAATGTTTAAGGTTGCTTAATGGGAGCGCAGTGAGTTGAGAGATTCATGCTGCGTTCTGCGAGGGGTTGTCGGGGAAGTTCCGATGATCTACTTACCCGTGCAATAATTAATCATCCCAAAATTCTTTAAATTTTACGGAAGCAATTTCTGTGTACCTTACGGTATGTTGAATATTTTTATGACCCAAATAATGCTGAATGCTGCGAGTATCCCGACCGTCATTAGCTAATTTGAAGCCTGTTGAGTGACGAAGCATATGAGGGTGTGTCGCCAAGCCAAGTTCTGCTTTTTCTCCTGCTCTTGCGATAATTTTTCTGAAAGTATCTGCAGTAATGGGTGCTTTACGCTCCGTCATAAAAACATAATCCGTATCTGGATAATCGCGTTTTAATTGACGCAGAGCCCGAATCTCTGGACCAAAAAGAGGATGACTGGCTGGGATTCCATTTTTTTTGCGAATCACATGGAGTAGACCTTGCTTTAAATCTATTTGAGACCAACGTAATGAGATCAGCTCTGATACTCGTAGTCCATGTCGATAAGCAACTAAAATCATAGTTGAGTCACGTAAGCCATGCCGCCCCAATTGTTTTGCAGACGCAATAAGCTTATCTACCTCAGCCGGAGTAAGGTATTCACGTACCCTGCGTTCACTATTTTTTACTTTTTTAGGCGGTTTCATGATTCACTTTTATATACTTTCCCTAAAAGAGTTATTGGAGTCTCTTCCAGGCATCCAAATAACATGTTTATTTATAATGCAATTCATGATTTAATTTTAGCAAACTTTCCGATAAAGGTATTCTTTAGGGAAAGTTTATTAGTAACATATTGTCTCTTTTTTAATTAAGATTTTTTATCATGCGTGCAAGCAATGAAAGATTAACCATTTTATCTGAGGCAGAGCAAGCTGCTTTGTATGAGATCCCTGATTTTGATGATGTTCAGCGCTCGAACTATCTCAATCTCACACCTGAAGAACAAATCTTGATGCGTAGCCGTGATAATTTATCAACCCAAGTCCATTGCGCTATTCAAATAGGTTACTTCAAGGCGAAACATCGGTTCTTTCCATTTAAGTGGGACGAGGTACAGGAAGATATTGATTTCATTATGCAGGAATATTTTCCTGAACAACAGTTTCATCCAACCCCTATCAACAAACACCAATATTATGCACAGTGCACCGCAATTACGACGCATTTTGGTTACCAGTCTTGGTCAAAAGAGTTTGAACCATTATTGACTGCCCAGGCACAACAGATTCTTCGCCGTGATGTTAGTCCACAATTTATCGTTATCGAATTACTAGCCTTTATGCAGAAAAAGAAAATCTTGCGTCCTGGATATACCACTTTGCAAACGATTGTGAGCAAAGTCTTAAATGCTGAACGCTATCGGTTAGAGGTAATTCTTAGAGAATCCCTCACGATAGATGATAAATCCGCTTTGCAAAAATTGTTGCTAGAAAAAGAAGCCCAAACGCTTTCTGGATTAGCAGATCTCAAGCAGGATACCAAGGATTTTAAAGCACGCATGATAAGTGCTGAGCGGGAGAAATCGATTTCGATAAAACCCCTGTATCAGTTAGCTAAATCGCTCTTGCCTACACTTAATCTTTCTCAGCAAAATATTCGCTACTACGCAAGTCTTGTTGATTATTATGATGTCTATGAATTACGGAAGAAATTAAAATCTGAGCAGACCTATCTTTATCTTCTGTGTTATCTCTCTTTACGATACCTTCAATTGAATGATAATTTAATAGACGCTTTTTTCCTGAGCCTCAAGCAATTTGAAGCAGAGCTTAAAGAAAAAACAAAAGATGCCTATACGGACTACGCGGTAAGCAAACAAATTGATTCTTTTGTTATGCGTCGATTTGCACGGTTATTTATCAACCAAGAGCTGCATGATCAACTCAGCTTTGGCGATGTACGCAAAAAAGCATTTGAAACCATTATCCCTGAAGAAGAGCTTCGCCATAAAATACCCGAAGAAAATGAGGAGGATCTTAAGCCTATCGATTTTCAATGGAAACTGGTTGATACTTTATTTCATCGATGTCAACTGCAGTTACGACCATTAATGATGGCCATTGATTTCTCAAGTACTGCAGATGAAAGTCCTTGGCTTAAAACCATTACCTGGCTGAAAGAGCTATTTGGCTCCAACAAAACAATAAACCAATATCCAGTCACCGCAAGTCCAGAGAAGACACGACCAAAACGGTTAGAAAAATACCTCTTTGATATCAATGCCAAGGGTGAGAAAAAATTTCGTGCCGACCGCTATGAATTTTGGATTTATCGCCAACTGAAGAAACGGCTTAAAGCAGGAGAACTCTATCTGGCAGATAGCATTCAAAACCGTTCGCTTCAACAAGAGCTTAGTTCAGCCAAGGAAAAAGAGTCGCTAGTAGAACCATTGGATATTCCCGCATTGAGGAAGCCTATTAAGAAATTACTGGATGAACGCTGTGCTGAACTACGGTCAGAATGGTTGAAATTTAATACTGATTTTACCCAAGGTAAACTCAAGCATCTGTACTATGATGAAAAAACCAAAACGCTCCATCTAAAAAAATCCAGTGATGAGAAAACCGATGAAGAGAGACAACAGCGTTTTTATGAGCAATTGCCTTTATGTGATATTACGGATGTACTTCGATTTGTTAATGAACGGAGTCGTTATTCATCAGCATTTACGCTACTGCAACCTCGGTATGCTAAATTGATTGCCGATGAAAATACTCTAAATGCGGTCATTATCGCGCAGGCGTTGAATAACGGCAATCTTAATATGGCAGAAATCTCTGATATTCCTTATGCCAGTTTGTTGGACGTTTATCAATCCCGAGTGCGATTGCAAACATTAAAAAAAGCCAATGATATGATTGGGGATGATATTGCACAAATGCCTATTTTTCCTGATTACTCGTTGGATATGGCTATTCTTTATGGTGGTGTTGATGGCCAGAAATTTGAAGTGGCAAGGCCAACGCTTAAAGCCAGGTGTTCCAAAAAATACTTTAAAAAAGGGAAAGGCGTTGTGGCTTATACGCTGCTAGTCAACCATATACCGCTACAAACTGAATTGATTGGTGCTCATGAACATGAAAGTTATTTCGCTTTTGACATTTGGTATAACAACACCAGCAGCATTATGCCTGAGGCCATTACAGGCGACATGCATCTTATTAATAAAGCTAACTTTGCGGTGATGGACTGGTTTGGTGGCAAATTGTGCCCTCGATTTACCAATTTGCAAGCCCAACTCAAGCATCTTTATTGTGATGATGATTTATCACAATATGCAGATTGGTTAATCAAGCCAGTAGACAAAATTGATCGCCAACTCATTGAGGATGAATGGCCTAATATCGAACCTATTATCAAGGCGTTAGGCTGTAAAGAAATCACCCAAAGCATTCTGATTAAAAAATTATGTACGTACAGCGCCTCAAACAAAACCAGAAAGGCACTATTTGAATACGATAAATTGATTCGTAGCATCTATACCTTGAAATATTTACAAGACAGAAAATTACAACGAGACATACATCGTTCTCAAAATCGGGTAGAATCCTATCATCAACTGCGTATGGCTATTGCAACTGCCTATGGTAAAAAGCAATTATCAGGCAGGGGAGATCGTGAAATTGAGATCAGCAATCAATGTGCCAGGCTTATTGCCAATGCCATTATTCATTATAATTCGGCAATTCTATCCAAGCTCAAACTCAAATATGAAGCTGAAGGGGATCATAAGGCATTAGCACTGTTGAAGAAAATTTCGCCTGTAGCTTGGCAACACATCCATTTTCAGGGACACTTTATTTTTTCTGGTGATAAAATCATTGATCTTGATGCAATAATAAACAAAGTTTTCTTGCATAGAGTAAAAAGGAAAAAAGTGGTTGAATTTAGTCCGGAAATTTCGACGGTTAGCGTTTAGAACCCCGTGCACAATGTTGTAAAAAATCTGTTGGATTGCTATTTGGATTCGGAAGAGTATCGCCTACACGAAAAACCACATTAATTAAGTCGTTTCCTGCCTCAATGCGCTTTA
>JAJZTL010000082.1:7081-9509 GCA_021848965.1 Pseudomonadota bacterium | reverse complement strand
ATCTTAAAATATTGTAGTTATTGGAATGGGCTTTATTGCTCAATAATATTACTGCGCCTATCTTTTTGAATCGATTATCTTGCGTTTACTTAAAAAATTACCGGGCGTACCTGAAAAAAATGCTAATTTGTTGACGATAATAGCTTTTTTTACTATACTGCGTAAGGGTTCGATTGTTGTAATACCTTTTTTGGACGAAAATGAGGGCCAGTCAATTTTGTTTATTTTAAAGCAATATTACAGTAAACCCAGAAATGAAACACTGGATTGTTTTAGAGGAATTTTTGTTTTTTTAGGTGCTTTAGGACATTTTTATTATATTGCAGATACTGATGGCAGCCCCCTGAAGCTATACGAGCCTGTAGCAATTTTTTTATACAATATTTTGTATGGAAGTGCGGTTTTTTTCGCTATTTCTGGTTTCTTAATTACATCGCTTTTATTAAATAAAGTCGATAAATCTCACAAAAAATTTAATCAAGTCAGTGTATTTAGTTTTTATCTTTTTCGTTTTGCACGTATTTTTCCTGCGTTAATTCTTTTGTGTTGTTTAAATTTATTATTTAATTGGGTAGATTTTCCTGAGTTTCAAATTAAAGCCCCTTTAACGTGGCAAACAGTGTTAACTTATGTTTTTACCTTACGAGCAAATGTATTGTTTGGTCAAGATTTTTATCATATATGTTCTTGGGGCTGTTTGTGGTCGTTAGCCATTGAAGAAGTTTTTTATTTGTTTTATCCATTAATCTGTTTTGCTTTCCGATCTTTTCGCTCTATCATTCTTGTTTTGTCTGCAATTGTTATATATGGTTTATACTGTCGCTCGCAGTCTACTCTAGCTATTACGGTGATAAGAACTTATTTTGGTTGTTTTGATCAACTGGCATTAGGGTGCATTGCAGCTTACTTGGTTCACATGAATTGTTTTGCGCAAACACGCCGAAGGTTTTTAATCATAGGTATTATTCTGTTAATCATATTGGCCGAGTCTGTTATATGGGCAATGCATTATGTTTGTGGCTTTACACTCATGGGACTTAGTACTGCTATGATTTTGCTCGGTTTAAGCCCCAGTCAACAGAAAGAGAAAAATAAAAAAACTACACGGTATTTTACATTGCCATTATGTATCTTTGGTATGCTAAGCTATGAGTTCTTTTTATTTCATACATTTCTTTTTCTGTCTTTAAAACCCATCATAACGTGGATTATTCCACACAATGGATGGACATGGACTATTTTGTTGAGTTGTTTTGGTTGTGAAGTGATAGTTTTAACCATTATATGCAGTTTATTGTATTGTTATTTAACCAATCCTATGCGAAAAAAGATTATTCAAGTTGTTCGTGAACTATCTCAACGGATATTTCTATTCTTTCATCGATTATACGTAATAGCTAATCAAGTTGCCTTTAGATATAATAGAATTTTTTTTAAATCATTAACAAGAGAGAGTTGCAACGATGGAAGTTTTAAAGGTTGATTATACAGCAAAAAATGCCGCTGAATTATTTACACACTCATTGAAAGAAACAGGATTTGGTGTATTAACACATCATCCAATTAATCAAAAGCTGATTGATGAAGTGTATGAAGAGTGGGTAGAGTTTTTTGCATCAAACTATAAAAACAACTATCTTTTTAAACGAGAAACGCAAGATGGTTTTTTTCCTATGCATGTTTCTGAAACTGCAAAAGGATACTCAACTAAAGATATTAAAGAATATTTTCATTATTATCCTTGGGGACAATATCCCAAAGAGCTCTCGGATAAAACGAAAATGTTATATCAAGAATTAAGTAAACTAGCGGCAACATTATTGCAATGGATTCAAGATTATTCTCCTGCTGAAATTAATCAAAAGCTATCTATGCCGTTGTCTAAGATGATTAAAAATAGCCATTTAACACTGTTACGTATTCTTCATTATCCCCCTTTAACGGGGGCTGAACCTGAAGGTGCAGTTCGTGCAGCCGCTCATGGAGATATCAATTTATTAACAGTCTTAGTCGGTGCAACAACGGCTGGCCTACAAGTGCAAGATATTCATGGAAATTGGCATGATGTTCCTTGTGATAAAAACAGTCTTGCTATTAATATTGGTGATATGCTAGAAATGTGTACAGAAGGTGCGTATCGATCAACCACACATCGTGTGATTAATCCTATTGGTAGTGAAAATGTATCACGTTTATCTATGCCGTTGTTTTTGCATCCTCAGCCTGAAGTGGTTCTCTCTGAAAAACATACTTCTGGTTCATTTTTGCAAGAAAGATTAAGAGAACTTGGTGTTGTTTAATGTCTATTATTGTTTCGGAAATTAAAAATTATTTATTAGAACTTCAATCTAATTTATGTCAAACTTTTTCTGCTATTGATGGAAAAACCTCTTTTCGGAAAGAGGAGTGGACTCGAGATAGTACCTCG
>JAJZTL010000082.1:0-7071 GCA_021848965.1 Pseudomonadota bacterium | reverse complement strand
TTCGCAAGGTATTGTCGGCACGGGTTTAACCTGTATCTTAGAGAAAGGTGATGTATTTGAAAAGGCGGGCATAAATTTTTCTCATGTGACAGGTTTATCATTACCGCCTTCGGCAAAACAGTTACGAATAGCATTAGATGGCGAAGCACCTTTTGAAGCAATGGGGGTTTCTGTGGTCATGCATCCAGACAATCCTTATACTCCTACCTCTCATTTTAATATACGCTTTTTTATGACGGGTGATCCTGATGATAATCCTGTGTGGTGGTTTGGTGGCGGATATGATTTAACACCGTATTATGGCTTTGAAGACGATTGTTATCATTGGCATCGTGTTGCACAATCTGCTTGCGAACCTTTTGGTAAGGAAGTTTATCCTGAGTTGAAAAAATGGTGTGATGATTATTTTTATTTGAAACATCGTCATGAGCCTCGAGGTATTGGAGGATTATTTTTTGATGATTGGAATCGTTGGCCTTTTGAACGTTGTTTTGAATTTATGAAAAGTATTGGTGATAGCTATGAAAACGCATATGCACCGATTGTCGAAAAACGTAAATCTTTGCCTTTTGGATCAAGAGAAAAACAATTTCAGCGGCTCCGACGTGGTCGCTATGTTGAATTTAATTTAGTGTATGATCGGGGTACATTATTTGGACTCCAATCAGGGGGGCGTACAGAGTCAATTTTAATGTCTTTACCTCCCGAAGTGGCTTGGAATTATGACTTTAAGCCTGAAGAAGGGACGCCGGAAGCACAATTATTAACGGATTTTCTTGTGGCAAGAGAGTGGGTATAAAAGGCTATAAACGTATTTGAGATATTATTAAATCAAATTAGCAAAAAACTAAACTCACTGTTGTTCCTTTATCCATAAGGCTATCAATGGTAATTGTAGCTTCATGTAAATCCATAATTGATTTAACAATAGATAATCCTAAACCCGAGCCTCCAGATTCTTGAGCGCGCGCTGCATCAGTTCGGTAAAAACGTTCAAATAAATGAGACAAATGCTCCTGAGCAATACCTAAACCCGTATCTATTATTTGTATAATGATTTTATTTTCTTGTGAAGAAATATTTACGGTGATTGTTCCTTCTTGAGGTGTATAACGTAATGCATTCGAAAGTAAATTATGGATAACTCGTTGAAATAATGATTCATTCACATAAAGGGTCAATGTATTTTTTTCGTCACCTATACAGGTAAGAAGAATAGATTTTTCTTCTGCCATTGGTGTGTAAAAAGCTAAGATTTTTTCTATGGTTTTGCGTAGAGAAACATGCGTACGAACGAGTTTATTGTGAGGTGTTTCTGCACGAGCTAGAAAAAGAACACTTTCAATGATACGCGACAATCGTTCATACTCTTCTAAACTTGAACCAATAACTTGCTGATATTCTTCTGGTGAACGTGCTTTAATTAAAGAGATTTCTGCCTCTCCTTTGAGATTATTTATAGGAGTTCGTAGTTCATGAGCAAGATCTGCTGAAAATTGAGATAAACGATTAAAAGACATTTCTAATCTATCGAGCATGGCATTGAAATGTTCTGACAACTCAGTAAATTCTTTAGGCCAATTTTTTTCTACATTTAATCGCGTTTTTAATTGGCTTATCGTTGTTTTTTTCATAGCGTTAGTAATGATTTTCATAGGTCGCATGCTACGATAAGCTAAAAAAATTCCTAAAAATGCAGAAACAAAGACACCAAAGCAAGAAGTAATAATGAGAGTTTCCCAATAATCTTCTAATGTTTCTGCTTTTTCGTGATGCAAATAATGAATAATTGAATGTTTCGATGGAGCATCCAGTTGGTTAATAAAAACTGCGACACTTTGTAGAAGTTTGTGCTCATTTCGTTGAAGATCGCTTTTTAGTGAAAAATATAACACTCCAGAAATAATGAGTAAAATAGTCATAATGGAAGTTATATAAAGTAGCGTTAGACGTAAGATGAGTGATTGAAAATTAACGTTCTTCCAAAACATATCCTACTCCGCGTACACTGTGAATAAGTTTATTGTCAAAAGGTTCATCAAGCTTCCGACGCAAACGACGAATAGCAGCATCGATGGTGTTTAAATCACTATCAAAATTCATATCCCATACTTGTTCGGCAATCAGCGTACGTGATAATACTTGATGATGATGACGTGCCAATAATAAAAGCAAAGCAAATTCTTTTTGAGTGAGATCAAGGCGTCGACCTGCACGTACTGCTCGATAACGTAAAGGGTCAATATATAAATCTGCAATTTGTAAGGTATCGGGTTCGCGCACGACTTCTCCTCGATGTAAGAGTCTACGCACTCGAGCAAGAAGCTCTGCAAAGGCAAAAGGTTTTACAAGATAGTCATCAGCACCTAGCTCAAAACCTTTGATTTTATCTTGAAGTGCATCTCGAGCAGTAAGAAATAAAATGGGTAAATGCGGATATTTTTGACGAATACCTGTTATGACACTAAAACCATCTAATTTTGGCAACATGACATCTAAAATAATTAAATCATAATGTTCTGTCAGGGCAAAAAAGAAACCATCTTGGCCGTTATGTGCACAATCAACAGTAAAGCCATGTTCTGTGAGACCTTGTTTCAAGAAAGAGGCTGTTTTTAATTCATCTTCAACAATAAGAATTTTCATTATTTTATATTTATTTTAATTAATGGTGGATTGTAATGATTAAATTTAGGCAGTTCAAATAATGTTTTAATATTCGGATAATAGAATATTATCAATGAAATTGAACCTAAAATAGTAAATAACACACCAAGTAATTCAGGGGAATTAATATTAAAACGTGAAACAATGAAACTTACAATGGCAGAGCCTAACATTTGAATAAAGCCAATCATACCAGAAGTACTCCCGCTTAAATGTCTTAATCCTGTAAAAGAGTGTGCAATCGCATTGGGAATAATAATTCTTGTGCCAATAATGTAGCCACATATAGGAAGTAATAGGCTGATTATGCCTGTCTCAAACTGATCTAAGACACCCATAAATATACCGCTTAATGTAATAATGTAAATACCCATTTTTAATAAATTTTGAGAGCCCAATATAGCAACAAAATGATTAACGATTAGTCCGCCAGCCATATAACAAAGGGCAATTAATAATGAGGTAAAGCCGTATTCAAATGAAGATAAGCCGAATTTCTCCATCAGTAAAAAAGAACTAATTTGAAAATAAGAGATTAATCCAGCGAAGGCTAATGTGTAACAAAGTGTTCCGCTTATGAAAGAGGGCGTGGCTAGAATTATTTTGTAGTTCTGTAAAACTGTTTTGAATGTTTTTATGGATTCTGTTTGTGGGTGTCTTGAATTAATCCTTGAATGAATCGCATTGAGATTGGTTTCGGGAAGTTTAAAATAAATAATGATAAGCGTGGTGAAAATATAAAAAGTAGTTAAGATGAAATTAGCGCGCCATCCATATAATGTTTGAATTTCGCTGCCAACCAGTGGAGCTACAATTAGAACGATAACTAAGGTGGTGGTGGTATAAGACCAAGCTTTACTAAAAGCGTTTCCACTAAAACAGTCGCTGGCAATAGCGCGATTGAGAACTCCGCTCGCTCCCATCCCTATTCCTGCAAATAAACGGCCTATTAATAAGACAGGCATAGAGGCTGCAAAAGTGCATATCGCATTAGCCAATAAAAATAAAATAAAGCCAATGATTAAAATTAATTTTCGCCCATAGTTATCAGAAAGTGGGCCGTAAAATAACTGAGAAATGGAAAAACCAAGTAAATAACAGGTTAATGTTAGTTCAATACTGTTTCCTGAGACGCCCAAATTTTGTGCCATGGATGGCATAGAGGGTAAATAGCTGTCCATAACAAATCGTCCTGTAGAGGTAATTAAGCATAATAATGCAATAATTAAGGCGGATTTTTTATCAAAAAGCGTTTTTTCTGCAGACATAAAGATTCACCAATATAAATTTTATGTCTAAGTATAAAAAAAGAGGTTGGATAGAAAGATGATAGAAAAATGACAGTTTTGTCATAAAACCATTTGCTGATATTCCTCCAAACAATCAGGATTTATCAGTGATTTTTGATTTTTAATCGGCTGATGATGAATGGCACTTCGTACAGCTAATTCAGCAATTTTTCCGTTAAGTGTACGTGGAATATCACTTATTTGACGGATAATAGCAGGGACATGACGTGGACTTGTATTATCTCGAATAACTTTTCGAATATTTTTTTCCAGCGTTTCATCCAGTGTAATTTCTGGGCGCAGTTTAACAAATAAAATCACACGAATATCATTTTGCCAATCTTGTCCAACGACAACGCTTTCTAAGATCGCATCTACTTTTTCTACTTGACGGTAGATTTCTGCTGTGCCAATGCGAATACCGCCTGGGTTGAGTACGGTATCTGAACGACCATAAATAATCATACCATCTTGTGCGGTTAATTCTGCATAATCGCCATGGGCCCATATATCCAATAAATCAAATTTTTCAAAATAAGCGTCATGATATTTTTCATCTTGCGGGTCATTCCAAAAATAAATCGGCATGCAAGGAAATGGTTGCGTACAAACTAACTCTCCTTTTTCTTCTCGTACAGAGTGCCCCTCTTCGTCATAGACTTCAACGGCAAGCCCCAAACCGCGACACTGTAATTGACCACGATAGACGGGTAATATAGGATTACCTAGGGCAAAGCAAGAAACAATGTCAGTTCCTCCAGAAATAGAGGAAAGTTGTAAGTTAGATTTAATATGTTCATAAACATAATCAAAATTGTCCGGACTTAAAGGAGAGCCAGTCGATAAGATACAACGTAAATGAGAAAGATTATGAGTTGCTTTCGGAGAATGATGTTGCTTTTGCAGTTCCGCAATGTATTTGGCACTCGTCCCAAATACAGTTACTTTTTCTTTTTCAATAATATCTAGCAGGGTGGTAGGATGTGGCCAAGCAGGAGAACCCTCATATAATATCAAAGTACAGCCTGTTGCAAGGCCAGATACCATCCAATTCCACATCATCCAGCCGCAAGTGGTGTAATATAAAAAATTGTCCTTTTCTGTCAAATCAGTATGTAAAACCAATTCTTTGAGATGCTGAATGAGTGTGCCTCCGACACCGTGAACAATTCCTTTAGGCTTTCCTGTTGTACCGGAAGAATAAAGAATATATAAAGGATGATTAAAGGGGACGGGTTCAAAAGTAAGTTGGGTGTCTTCTACTAAAAACTCTGTATAAATAATACTCTTATTAATAACACTAATATCAGGTGAAACATTGATGAAAGGAATAACAACAACTGTTTCAATGCTAGAAACTTTTTGAGTGATTTGATTAATTTTATCAAGTAATGTGTGTGTTTTTCCCTGATAAAATTGACCATCTGTAGCAAAAAATACTTTAGGTTGAATTTGTTCAAAGCGATCAATGACACCATCAACTCCAAAATCAGGAGAGCAAGATGACCAAATAGCACCAATACTTACTGTTGCTAACATGGCTATAATTGTTTCTGGAATATTAGGCAAATAACCTGCGACGCGGTCATTTTTTTGCACTCCTTGTCTTCTCAAGGCATTAGCAAGCTTCGCAACTTGTGTATATAGCTCTGCTCGAGAAAATTTACGCCGTCGGCCTGTTTCATCATAGGCAATAATCGCGTTTCTTTTCTCATCTTGAGAGAGAGAGCAGTATTTCAATAAATTCTCTGCAAAATTTAATCTAGCTCCAGGAAACCATTCAGTATCACGCATTGTTTCTCCACGAACAAGGGCTGTTTGGTAGGGGAGATGAGACTGTATCTTACAAAATTTCCAGATATTTTCCCAGAAATCCCCTAAGTGTTGAATCGACCATTGATAGAATGCAGAATAATTTTCAAAGTGTACAGAATATTCTTTTTCAATAAGCTGCATAAATTGATAAAGTTGAGTTTTTTGAATATCGGCTTCAGAAGGTTGCCAGAGTGGAATATTATTGGATGTTGGCATTTAGTTTTTTCCTTTTAAATAGGCTTGCGCCACTTTTGAACCATTTTTTCGATGCAAAGCTGTTGAAATAAAATCGCCTACTTGAATAAGTTTTTTTAAATCAATGCCTGTCTCGATGCCTAACTCATGTAGCAAATACAAAACATCTTCTGTTGCTACATTGCCGGTGGCGCCCTTAGCATAAGGACATCCACCTAAACCACTGACAGAACTATCAAAAGAAGTAATACCGAGTTGTAGACTCGCGTAAATATTAGCAATAGCTTGTCCATAGGTATCATGAAAATGCATAGCTAAAGACTGCAAAGGTATTTTTTTTGTCACTTCATCAATTAAGCGTTTAGTTTTTTCGGGTGTGCCTACACCGATGGTGTCGCCTAAACCAATTTCATCACATCCTAGTTGGATTAACTCATTGGCAATTTGTGCTACTTTTTTAGGATCAATTATGTCTTCATAAGGACAACCTAAGACACAAGATATATAACCTCTAACAGGAATATAATGTTTTTTAGCGGTTTCTATTACACTTTCAAATCGCATCAAACTTTCTTCAATAGAGCAATGAATATTTTTTTGAGTAAATGTTTCGGATGCTGCTGTAAAAACAGCAATTTTTTGTACTTGGGTGCTCAGAGCATGTTCCATGCCTAAATCATTGGGTACTAAAGCAGAATATATTACCTGAGCATGTTTTACTATTTTTTGATAAACTTCCGTACCATCAGCTAATTGAGGAATACTTTTACTCGAAACAAAACTGGTGGCTTCAATCGAAGTTAGGCCAGTTTCAGATAATCGATTAATAAAATCAATTTTAGTTGCAGTGGGCACAAAACTTGCTTCATTTTGCAAGCCATCACGCGGCCCCACTTCTGTTAAATGAACATATTTAGGTAAAAGCATAATATACTACTAATTATAGTTAAATCTGAAACCTAACATTGTATACTGAGAGTAAGCGACTATCAATTACTCGAGTTTGTTACAGGGCTAACGCGTCTAAATTCTTGTAAAATAAAGGCCTTTAGCACATAAAACATTAAAATTTTTGTTCAAATTGCCAATGAAATCGCTAAACGTA
>JAJZTL010000081.1 GCA_021848965.1 Pseudomonadota bacterium | reverse complement strand
CAATATCTTTTTCATCAATTAATGGATGATTGGTGGCAGGGATAGGATCTTGCCAAATAAGATCTTCATTTGGAACTTCTGAACCAAGATAACAAGTGCGTGGCCCCATATCGCGATGAGTGAGTTTAAACCATGCTCGTGCAAAAGCGTTGGCTAGTTCATCGGGATGCTCAAAAAAGTGTCTTGATATCTTTTCATAAATAGGATCAAAGCGTAAAGCGAGATCTGTTGTTAACATAGTAGGAGGATGATGTTTCGATGGATCATGAGCATCAGGAATGGTTAAAGGTCGGCCTTTTGCTACCCATTGGTGTGCGCCTGCAGGACTTTTGGTGAGTTCCCATTCATGACCAAAGAGATTTTCAAAAAACTGGTTACTCCATTTTGTTGGAGTGCTTGACCAGGTAACCTCTATACCGCTTGTGATAGTATCATCAGCATTACCGCTGCCTAAGTTATTCATCCAACCTAAACCTTGTTCTTCAATGCCAGCGGCTTCAGGTTCTGGTCCAACATGTTGGGCATCACCTGCGCCATGCGTTTTTCCAAAGGTATGACCACCTGCAATGAGAGCAACAGTTTCTTCATCATTCATCGCCATGCGGGCAAAGGTTTCACGAATATCTTTTGCTGCTGCAAGAGGATCGGGATTACCGTTGGGTCCCTCTGGATTGACATAAATAAGCCCCATTTGAACAGCTGCAAGAGGGTTTTCAAGATCACGATCGCCTGAATAACGTTTATCCTCGAGCCATTTATCTTCAGAGCCCCAATAAACGTCTTCTTCTGGTTCCCAAATATCTCGACGTCCTCCACCAAAACCAAAAGTTTTTAGCCCCATAGATTCTAATGCTACATTCCCGGCTAGAATCATAAGATCAGCCCAGGAAATCTTTTTTCCATATTTTTGTTTAATTGGCCACAGCAATCGACGCGCTTTATCAAGATTAACGTTATCCGGCCAGCTGTTCAGAGGCGCAAAACGTTGATTGCCATGACCTGCGCCACCGCGGCCATCGCCAATACGATAAGTTCCTGCGCTATGCCATGCCATACGAATAAATAAAGGGCCATAATGTCCAAAGTCTGCTGGCCACCAGTCTTGTGAGTCAGTCATGAGTGCATGAAGATCTTTTTTTACAGCCTTGAGATCAAGGCTATTAAATTCTTCAGCATAGTTAAATTTTTCACCCATGGGATTGGATTGAGAAGAGTGCTGGTGTAAAACATTTAATTTAAGCCGATTAGGCCACCAGTCATTATTAGAAGTTTGTTTTTGTATTGTGTGATGAAATGGACATTGGTTTTTTGTGGACATAGTGTTCCCCTTTAAATTTGAGTTTAACCAAATGACTTCTGAGTCTAAATCTAAATTAAATTGCAATAAATTACAATCTCAGCTCATGGCATTTAAATAAGAAATTTTGTAGAATGAGTACTTCATAAATCTTAAAGTGAATAATTATGAGTAACAAATCTGATTTTCAATGGGCTGTTATTGGAGCTGGGCCTGCCGGAATTGCGGCAATAGGAAAATTACTAGACAATAATATTGATCCTAAAAAAATTGTATGGATTGATCCTGCTTTTACTGTGGGTGATTTTAGTACTAAGTGGAAAAATGTCTCCAGTAATACACGTGTAAAGTTATTTTTGAATTTTTATGCCGCTTGCCAATCATTTCGTTATGATGTCTTTTCTAAAGATTTTGAGATAAATGCCTATGATCCGAGCAAAACTTGTTTATTATCATTAGCAGCAACACCTTTGCAGTGGATTAGTCAGCATTTGGAAAAAACAGTGGTTTCTATTGTAGATAAAGCTATGCATTTAAAATTGCATCATCGAAAATGGGAAATTTCGTTGGATAAAAACGCTGCTATTCAAGCAAAAAATGTTATTTTAGCCATGGGAGCAGAACCCAAATCACTGTCTTTTCCACAAATTCAAGAAATAAATTTAAAAACAGCATTAGATCCAGAAAAATTAGTGTCAGAAGTGAATGAAGAAGATACTGTGGCTGTTTTTGGTTCTTCACATTCTGCAATTATCATTTTACGTACACTACTCGAAAAGTGTCGTGTAAAAAAAGTGATTAATTTTTACCGAGATCCTTTACGTTATGCGATTCAATTACCGGATTGGATTTTGTTTGATGATACCGGATTAAAAGGAACAACAGCCGAATGGGCGCGCGAACATATTGATGGTCAATGGCCAGACAAATTAGAGCGCGTTATTTCAAATCAAGATACTTTAAGCGAAATATTACCTTTGTGTCAAAAGGCAATTTATGCAGTAGGTTTTGAGAAGAGAAAGATATCGGTTGAAGGCATGCAATCTTTAGCATATAACGAAAAAAGTGGCATTATTGCCCCTGGTTTATTTGGCTTTGGTATTGGATTTCCTGAGTCAAAAGAAGATCCTTTTGGTACAGTGGAATATCGCGTAGGCTTATGGAAGTTTATGGAGTATATTACACGAGTAATGCCGGTCTGGTTACAATATAGTACTTAGAAAGAATTATGATAGTCCAATCCTCCTTTCCCATAGTAAAGCATTTAGATCCACCAATATATGAAGACGCATTCTTCGTTGCCAACGATTTTGTTCACTATTGGCTAATGCAAGCCATTCAGAAAAGCGCCTCTGATATCCACTTTGAGCCATATGAAAATTTTTATCGAATGCGTTTTCGATTAGATGGGTTATTATGTGAAATGGCAACGGTACCTTTATCAGCAGCAGAAAGATTAACAGCATGTCTAAAAGTTATGGCACATTTAGATACATCGGAGAGGCGCTTACCGCAAGATGGGCGATTTCAAATAGAAAATATGCAAGGAGAATGCATTGACTGCCGAATGAGCACTTGTCCTACGGTGAATGGTGAAAAAATTGTTGTGCGCTTGCTACAACGTTCATCCCTGCAATTGGATATTCATCAATTAGGATTGAATGAACAACAAAAAACAATTTTTTTACGTGCATTAAAACAACCTCAGGGAATGATCTTGGTGACCGGTCCCACTGGCAGTGGTAAAACAGTAACACTTTATACAGCACTGACATTGCTGAATCAGCCGGAAAAAAATATTTGTACAGTGGAAGAACCTGTAGAAATAAAACTGCCAGGAATTAATCAGGTGGGAGTTAACCTTAAAGCGGGTTTGACTTTTTCAAAGGTATTACGTGCATTTTTAAGACAAGATCCGGATGTGATAATGTTAGGAGAAATTCGTGATTTGGAAACAGCACAAATTGCCATTAATGCCGCACAAACAGGCCATTTAGTTTTATCAACATTACATGCCAATGGTGCCGTGGAAACACTGATTCGTCTTCTTAATTTAGGCATTGAACCGTTTCAAGTGGCGGATTCTGTCAAATTAATCATTGCACAGCGTTTGGTTAGAAAGATTTGCATGCATTGCCAAGGTAAATTCTGTGAACATTGCCATTTAGGTTATCGTGGCCGTGCGGCACTTTTTGAGGTATTACCTCTGACGCCTGAGTTTATAAGCAAAATTAGCAAAGAAAACTTCAATTTGAATGCCTTGACTCAATATGCTCAAGAAAACGGAATGATGAGCTTATATGAGGCAGGCCTTGAAAAGGTAGCATTGGGGTTAACAACTGAGGTGGAAGTAAAACGGGTGGTTATGGGAAGTCTACGGTGAAACTGTTCCGTTTAAAAAGGAAGTTTTTTGAACGCCATAAGCATCATTATTCATCACTTGAGTGAAATATACAGCACCATGAGATTGCTCGAGTGTGGGCAAAACTTGTTTATTGGCCAAAGGTGGAGTAACAGCAGCACGATGTTGAAGATGCTTTTGATTAGCAGATAAGCTAAAAAATTCCGTCGCACTCAATGGAGATGCAAGATTTGCAGTTCCATTGAGACTAGAACCATTATTTAATATCTGTAGTCCAATGCCACTGGACTGCCTTCTGATCTGTTTTACAGCGGACATTTGCTGAAAAGTTATTCCTGCACCAGAGGAAGCTGCCATTCTGTGGCCAATTCCAGTAGGTCCAAGAGCATTTGCATCAACACCTATCATTAAGCTCAACGAGAAGGCAAGCAAAATTCTTATAATTAACCGATGTTTCATAAAAAATACCTTACATTCACTTTCTATAATTATATCTACTAATTATTAAGAAAATGTGATGTTTACTCTTTTATTCTCGAGACATATTCTGCATTGCGTGTATCGACTTTAATAATTTCCCCTGTTTGAATAAAGAGAGGTACACGTACTACAGCGCCTGTTTCTAATATGGCGGGTTTACCACCACCGCCTGAAGTATCACCTTTGAGTCCAGGATCAGTTTCTGTGATGGTTAATGTCACAAAATTAGGTGGTGTAACGACGAGTGGAGAATTATTCCATAGAGTAATAATGCAAATGTCTTGTTCTTTGAGCCATTGTTTTGCATCGGCAACGATATGTGCTTCAGCTGAATATTGTTCAAATGTTTCAGGAACCATAAAATGCCAGAAAGTTCCATCAGCATACAAATACTGCATTTCTTTATCGGTAACATCCGCGCTTTCAAAAGTGTCGTTGGCTTTGTAAGTGCGTTCAATTACGCGACCGTTTTTTAGATTACGGACTTTAAGACGAGTAAAAGCTTGGCCTTTACCTGGTTTTACAAATTCACATTCCAATACGGTGCAAGGTGCATCATCAATTGTTAATTTTAAACCGTTTTTTAATTCATTGGTATTATAGGTTCCCATGGTTTCTCCACATCGAGTCATATGATAAAATGATGCATTTTACCAATTTTACTTTCATAATACTAGCAACAATGTCCTGGCAAAAAGAATTAGCACAAGGATTTAAAAATCCAGACGAATTATTGGATTATTTGGCACTTTCTCCTGATGTGATGGGATTAAGTAAAGCCGCTCATCAGGCTTTTCCCATGCGTGTTCCTCGGTCTTTTGCTGCAAAAATGATCAAAGGTAAAAGTGATGATCCTCTTTTGTACCAAGTATTGCCTATTTCTGATGAAATATTAAGCACTCCGGGTTATCTGTATGATCCTTTACAGGAGAGTAATCAAGCAAACCATCGCCCATTACCAGGATTACTGCATAAATATGCAAGCCGTGTTTTATTAACTGCAACAGGTGTGTGCGCTATTAATTGTCGTTATTGTTTTCGACGTCATTTTGAATATTCAGCCAATCGTTTGGGCAATAAGGAATTAGCCGCCATTATTGATTATATTCAATCGGATAAAACTATTAGAGAAGTTATCCTCAGTGGTGGAGATCCTTTATTATTAAATGATCAGTTATTAAAAAATATTATTACGCAAATTGAAGCCATTCCTTCTGTAGAGATTTTGCGTTTTCACACACGCGTACCTATCGTTTTACCCCAACGGATTACGCCAGAATTTATTTCACTTTTAAAAAATACGCGTCTTCATACCATCTGTGTCGTGCATTGTAATCATCCTAATGAGCTTGATGAGCAAACGCGTGCTTACTTACTTCCGTTACGCGAAGCAGGAACTCATTTGTTGAACCAATCTGTTTTATTAAAAAATGTGAATGACGATATTGATACATTATGCCGCTTAAGTTATAAACTACTGGAGACAGGCATTTTGCCATACTACTTACATCTTTTGGATAAAGTACAAGGAGCCGCTCATTTCGACGTAGAAGAACAAAAGGCAATAGAACTTCATCAGGAAATGCGTGAGCAGCTTCCTGGCTATTTATTACCTCGATTGGTTCGTGAGGTACCTGGTGAACTGAGTAAAGTACCAGTGTTTGCGGCATACCCACCACCTAAGTCTTGATATAAATTAACAATAGTTAAAAATTGTTCTAGTTTGGCTTGATTGACTTGAATGAGTAGGGAGTCCAATGCGACTTTGTGGGTAAGTAAATCCATGTGGCTTATGATGCCATCATTGTATAAGTCTTTATTTAAGTCATAAACTCTTTGTTGATTATTTTTTGCGCTGAAAGTATCGTCATAACGCTTGGTATAAAAGTCATGAGCAGACATGTCATTATTTACGTCGCGTAAAATTTTTCTTAATGTATCGAGATACCGATAAAAAGAGGCTTTATTTAATCCTTTTGCTTTTTCAATTTCTCCTAATACAGAAGGTTCAAGAAGAGGTATTTGTAATAAAGACTGATTGAAATATATATGTTGCCCGAAATCATATCCATTAGGCGTTGTTCCAATACTTCCCCGTGCCAAACTTAACTGAACAGAAGGCAGTAAATTTGAGAAGGCTACGCCAATACCTTCATTAGAGGCTTTTAACTCATTAGTCGCTTGAATCATATCGGGACGATTATCAATGACATTCAGTGGTAATGCTCCAATCACGATTTGATTGCCATTTAATTGATCAAATTGCTTGGTGAGAGGAATCATTTGAGGGTTTTCATTCAATAAATAACGCAGAGCATGTTGGCTCACGTTAATATTATGTTGAGTAACTCGTTTTTGTGCTTTAATGACATTTAGTTCGCGTTTTGCTTGTTCTAGATCAATTTGCGATGTTAAACCGCCGTGGTAGGCAGCTTGTGCAATAATAACTAATCTATCTAAATCTGCTTCTAGTTGTCTAAATAATTGCAGTTGCTCAATTTGCGCACTGTAGGTAAAGTAACTGGTAGCAATTTGTCCTATAACAGCTAGCTTCACCGCGTCACGTTCAGCATTACTTGCCTTTAATTCATAGGCGGCTCTTTTTTGTTCTTTTATTTGACTAAAAGCATTAAGGGTATAGGAAGGAATAACGGCAAATAACACTCCAGGAAAGCCTAAATCAGGAAAAGAGGAATAACCAAAATTAGTGCTTAATGTTGGAATCCAATTGAGTTGTACGCGTTTTAATTCGCCATGTGCTGCTTCAATATTGGCCATGGCTGTGTTAATTTGATTATTCTGAATCAATCCTTGAGTCATGAGTTCGTTTAATGTCGGATCATTGAATTTTTCCCACCAAGCTAAATAAGGCAAATTAGCTTGAGCATTTTGATAATGTGTGTCTTTTGTTTCCCATGTTTTGGCTGCACTTGCTGTTGAAGGGGGATGATATTCCTTTGTATAAATACAAGAAGAAAGCTGTGCTCCAAGTATGCTTAAACAAGTGATTTTTTGGATAATAGTTTTATGATACATTTATGTTTCAGTTTTTTCTTTGCTAATAAGCTGTTTAATTTTTTCAAGTAATATATGTGTTTCGGTTAATAAAGTAAAATGCTCATGAGGATGTAAAATATACATTTTACGTATATTGTGATAAATGGTGTTAGCATATTGAGTAAACGCGGTTAACTCAGTAATTAAATTATCTTTATTGTGGTAATCATTTTTAGTATTTGTTGTAAAAGTATTTAACGTTACCATTTTTGTGTTAAAAACAACGACATAATCAAGAAAAGCGCCTCGTTTTATTTTCTGTTGATGCATGAAATTTAAAAAGCGTTCAATTTCTGAAATTAAATCTTGCTGAAAATCGGTATAAAATTTGCGTGTCATATTGGTTCGAAAAAAGATAAAATATTCGAAAAAAAGACAAATAACTGCAGCCAAGAGAGTACACATAAAGTAATCTCTAAAAAACCATTGAAGATGATAAGTATCAGTTGAATTTGCAAAATAATCAGAGCCCAACATGCTTAACATAGTGGTAAAAACCGTACCTTGAACATAGGGTTTTCCTAGCAAATAATAATAGGTGCCTAATACGCACGGCGCTATAATCAATAAAGTTCGATAGTCCAGATGTCCCATAAGCCAAAAAATATGGCCAATTAATAAACCAAATAGTACTCCCCAAAAACGATGCCATATACGCAGAATAGATGAACCAACATCAAAACCGGCGTAGATCAAAATAACGGTGAACCCAGTCCATGCTCCACGTGGCATGTTTAATTGTTGCTCAATAAAAATGGACGCAGTAAAAACAGTACAAATATGTAAAGCCCGGATGGTACGATAACTTAAATTTGAGAGCATAGATAATTCCAGGAGTGAATCATTTTTTGCAATGTGCCATTTTTTTCATTTGAAACCATGCATGGCGATTTTTTTACAATAGCCACAATGAGTAAATGAAGATTATTAATTAAACTATCTAATTCTTGTGGAGTTGCTTTGATGACATCTTGATCAATAACACAACTTAAAACACGTAAATCATTCACCAGAAAATTTGTTTTTAGAATACTAAAAATAGGGAACCGGTGAGATAGCAATCGAGAGTATTTTACTACTTTGATCATATGTCCTTGAATGGCGCCTGTCGCAATCGATTGGTTAGGTTGGTTATTTTTAGTAATAACAAAGTTATTCAAAATTTGTTTTAACAATAAAATATAAGCTCGACGCCAAGCTTTAAGATAATAATAGCATGGAAATAAAACTAAGGCTCCGATGATAATAATCATAGCGACTAAGCTGACGAGAGCATTATTGAATGCCATATAGGCATCTGTATAAATTTCTCCATAAGCGAGAGAGTAAATCGCCAGACTCAAGACAATCGGAATGGGGAGAAAGATATTTTTGATATAATGTAATGCAATAATGTAATGAAGCAAAGAATACAGAAAGACAAAAAATGCAAAAAAGATAGGGTAGGGGGCTAAAATATTAAATAAAAATACAGCAATAATGCTTCCCATCGTCGCATGAAAAAATAACCAATATTTAGATTTAACTGTTTCCCCTGCCATTTCTGCTGTCAGGGCTGTAAGTGGTAAATAGAAGAAATTAAAATATGGATGAGGAACATCATAAATCATGTATACCAAGGAAAGCATAAAAAAAGCATAAGTGCCTTTTAAGGCATTAATGCGGTATTCGCCATATTTATCATATTCTTCAATAATGCTTGCCAGTCTAGTGCGTATGGACGTAAACATAAGCAGTCGCTCCGGGATTGAGACGATAACGAGAGTCTGGATCTAAAATTTTAATTTGTACTGGAAAACGCTGTGGTAATAATAGCCATTGATTTTCATTGGTAATGATTTGTTGTTGACTTCTGTCATAAGTCATTTGGCGATTAGCTGCCCATAAAGTATCGGTTACAACGCCATGAAATATGCGATCAAAGTAATACATGCGCAGCATAATCGTTACCTTATCCCCTGGATGAACTCTGCGTAAATCTGTTTCATTAAAATTGGCTTGTACCCACCACGTTGATGTATCAATGAAAGAAAAAATGGGTTCATGAATTTTGATGGGAGTTCCTACAGAAATATACATATTATCAATAATTCCATCGGAAGGTGCTCTGACCACGGTAAGCTTTAAATTAACCAAAGCATTATGCATCGCTGCTTTGAGCGCTTTTACTCTTTTTTGTTGTTTAACAATTTCTTGATCTTCTACCCGAATTTGTTTTTGCAAAGAGTCTTTCGTGTTAATGGCAGTTTGCATATTATATTGAAGTTTTTTTACCTCAAGAGTCGCTACAGCCTCAGAAACAGTCGTTGCGTGTTTTATGCGGTATTCGTATGCGGCTTTTTCCCACTCAAATTCAGCGGCCTTAAGTAATGAACGTGTTTTATCTGTTTCACGCTGAATCAACTTAATATGTTCCACAGCTTCTTCATATTCCGCTTTCGCCTGTTGATAGGCTAAACGATAAGGAGTTTGATAGACAATA
>JAJZTL010000080.1 GCA_021848965.1 Pseudomonadota bacterium | reverse complement strand
TAGGTCTTGTGCCTACCCGCCAATATTGATAAAAACTGTGCATTTTCGGGCGGGCACAAGACCCGCCCCTACAAAAACCACCTACAAACCTTGATTTTATTGGAATTTATACGCGTTCACCCTGCCTCGCTCATTGATCTTTGACCAAACTATAACGTATGATAGCCAAAGGTGGTTTTTCTATTTATTTATAGGGTTTTGGCGCATGCGCATTGATCAGGCTGGATATCGTTTTAATGTTGGCATTATTATGGTGAATGACGATCAACGCGTTTTTTTGGCTAAACGTATTGGGCATGATGCATGGCAATTTCCCCAAGGAGGGGTGAATGCCAATGAAACGGCGAAGCAGGCACTGTTTCGTGAATTAAAAGAAGAAATAGGACTCGATCCCGAAGATGTGGATGTTTTGGCTTCAACAAGGCATTGGTTAAAATATCAATTGCCTAAACAATATTGGCGATTGGATGCGAGACCTTTAGTGATTGGACAAAAGCAGCGCTGGTTTTTGTTAAAAATGCGATGTAACGAAAGAAAAGTACGCCTTGATCTGAGCGAATCTCCAGAGTTTGATAGTTGGCGTTGGGTAGATTATTGGGAGCCTATTTCTCATGTGATCTATTTTAAACAGCAAGTATATCGACAAGCATTAAAAGAATTGGCTCCTTTTTTGAAAGGAAAACCGCCATGTTAAAAGTACTTCGACGCATTGTTCAAGAAGTTTCATCTTCAAAAAATTTAGGTGACGCCCTCAATATTCTTGTGCATCGTATTCGTGAAGCTGTGGATACGCAAGCCACTTCGGTTTTTTTAGTTCATTACCGTCGAGCTGAATATGTATTAGCCGCAACAGATGGTTTGAATCCTCAAGCAGTTGGGAGAATTCGTGTTCCTTTAAGCCAAGGACTATTGGGATTAATTGGGCGTCGCGAAGAGCCAATTAACTTAGAAGACGCTTCTGCGCATCCTGATTTTTTTCATCATCCTGAAGCGGGAGAAGATGAATTTAAAGCTTTTTTGGGTGTGCCTATTATTCACCATCGCCGACTATACGGTATTTTAACAATTCAACAACAAGAACAGCGTTGTTTTGATGAATCTGAAGAAGCTTTTCTTGTTACCATTGCGACCCAATTTGGCAGTATTATTGCTCATGCAGAAGCGAGCAATGCATTGGAAGAGTTTATTTCTTCCTTTTTAGGTGAAAAAACTTCGACTGAAGCTATTGTTTTGACAGGAATTGCAAGTGTCTCGGGAATAGGTATTGGTCAGGCTGTAGCCGTATATCCACCTGCAGACTTAGAGTCCGTTCCTGAAATAGAGGTGACAGATGTTGAACAGGAAATCACTATTTTTAACCAAGCTGTGGAAAAAACACGCCATGATTTAGCACGACTTGGAAAAAAATTAAAGGCAGAACTTCCCGAAGAAGAGCAAGCTTTATTTGATGTCTATATCCATCTTTTGTCAGAAGGCAGTTTAATGAAAGAAATTGCTGACTTGATTCGTAATGAAAAAATGGGGGCGCAAGCAGCTCTAAGTCAAGCAATTAGAAAGTATGTCCAGCGTTTTGATAACATGGAAGATGCGTATTTGCGTGAAAGAGGAAGTGATTTTCGTGACTTAGGAAGAAGGATTTTAGCCAACCTTCAAGCGTGTGAAAAAGTGCAGATAGACTATCCAGCTGAAACAATTTTAGTGGGTGATGAAATCACCGCAACAGCCTTGGCAGAAGTTCCTGAAGGCCGATTAAAAGGTATTGTATCTTCTAAAGGATCAAGTAACTCTCATGTGGCTATTTTAGCCAGAACATTGGGTATTCCCACCATTATGGGAGTATTGAGTTTACCCTTAAAGCAAATTTCACATGAATTAGTTGTGGTCGATGGATATTCAGGACAAGCATATATTGCACCTTCTGAAGAGCGTTTAGATGAATTTCGTCATTTGCAGCAACAAGAAAAAGAATTAGCTGAAAAATTAGATACTTTACGTGATAAAAAAACACAGACATTGGATGGGCATGTTGTTGCTTTATATGTTAATACAGGTTTGAGTATTGATACGGCATTATCTCTGAGTGTTGGAGCAGATGGAGTGGGATTATATCGCAGTGAAATGCCTTTTATGGTGCGTGATCGCTTTCCCTCGGAAGAAGAACAACGAGTGATTTATCGCCAATTATTGAAGGCTTTTTCTCCACGCATGGTGACAATGCGGACACTCGATATTGGGGGGGATAAGGCTTTACCTTATTTTCCTATTCAAGAAGAGAATCCCTTTCTGGGATGGAGAGGCATTCGCGTTACCTTAGATCATCCGGATGTGTTTTTAATGCAGTTACGTGCTATGTTACAGGCAAGTGAAGATATTGATAATTTGCAAATTCTGTTTCCAATGATAAGCGGTGTAGTCGAACTAGATGAGGCTTTGCGATTAATGGACAAGGCCTATCATGAAGTATTAGAGGAAGGTCGCCAAATTAAACGCCCTAAAGTTGGGGCAATGATTGAAGTGCCTTCGGCAGCTTATCAGGCCAAAGAAATTGCCAAACGTGTGGACTTTTTATCTATTGGAAGCAATGATTTAACGCAATATTTATTAGCGGTTGATCGTAATAATGCACGTGTCGCATCGCTTTATGATTCATTACATCCTGCGGTACTTCGTTGTTTGATGCAAATAATAGAGGCAGCTCGCCAAGAGGGAACTCCCGTCAGTGTTTGCGGTGAAATGGCGAGTGATCCGATGGGAGTAATTGTGTTATTAGGAATGGGATGTGATGCTTTGAGTATTAATTCTTCAAGTTTAGCCAAAGTAAAATGGATAATCTGTAATTTTTCTTTTGAAAAAGCTCAAAAAATACTCGGCGAAGTGTTGGCTATGGATAATCCTATGTTGATTCGTTTTCATGTAGAGAGAATGTTACAGCGAGCAGGATTAGGTAATTTGATTCATGTTTGATGATTATGAATTGCGTTCACTCGATTTGTCATAAATAAGATTTTTGTTTCTTTTGCCTATGGCAATGACTGTAATGAGCACTTTTCCATCGCTGACTTGGTACACTAAACGGTAGCCCGATTGAAGTAGTTTTATTTTATAGCAATCTTTTAAGTGACCACGTAATTTTGCGGAGGGCACATGAGGATTTTCTAAGCGACGAATAAGTATTTTTTTAAATTGCTCTCGTGTATTTGTAGCTAATTTTTTCCATTCTTTTAAAGCTAAAGGATGAAAGTGTAGTTTATAAGTCATCAGGGTCGACTTCGATAGAAGTAAATGGGTTGGAAAGACGACATTCTACTATTTTTTGTAACTCATTTTCATCAATTAAATCAAGTAAATTCTCAAACATTTCAACAGAGATTAGGTAGGCGGTAGCTATATTGTGGTTGAGGATCGCAATAGGGTTGCCGTTGGCTTCCTGAATCAGTTTACTTGGATTCTTTTTGAGTTCACTGATGCTGGTAATTTGTGTGGCTCGTAATTTTTGCATAATAAAAAGACCTAAAATAAATGCTTTATTTAGATCAAATTATAAGTCTAATTTATTTCTTTGTCTATCTTGGACTTTTTAATGGCATATTTTTTCTTTCTGATTTTTTTTATTAATGATAAAATAAGCCATTGTTCATAAATGAGAAAACATTACAATGAGTCGAGGCATTAATTTTGGAGCAGGTCCCGGAGCCTTGCCAGAAGAGGTTTTACAAGAAGCGAAGGACGCTTTATGGGATTGGAATGGGCAAAGAATGTCTATTCTCGAGATTGGGCATCGAACCGAATCCTTTAAAGCAATGATGAATGAGGCCGAAGAAGATTTAAAAGATTTGTTACAACTTCCAAAAAACTACCACATACTGTTTTTGGGTGGCTCTGCGCGCGTTCAATTTGCTATGATTCCTATGAACTTTCTGCGAGATGAAAAGAAAGCAGATTATGTTGTTACGGGCACTTGGTCTGAAGTGGCCTATCGGGAGGCGCAAAAATATGGAGAACCTCGTCTGATAGCCTCCAGTCATGAAGAGCATTATCAAACAATTCCTGAGCCAGACTCATGGAAGCGGAATAACGAAGCTGCTTACCTTTATTATACTTCGAACGAAACGTTAACTGGGGTTCAATTTCATGCTATTCCAGCTACGTTGTCGCAGGTTCCTTTAGTTGTAGATATGACATCTGATTTTCTTTCAAGACCCATTGATGTGAGTAAGTTTGGCCTTATTTTTGCAGGGAGTCAAAAAAATGTGGCTCCAGCTGGATTAACCATGGTCATTGTTCACGAAGATTATTTAGGCCAAGCGATGCTCTCTACGCCAAGTGCTTATCATTATGAACTACAGGTAGAGCAGCATTCTTTATATAACACGCCTCCTACCTTTCAAGTATTTATGGCTGGGCGAATGTTTAAATGGCTAAAACAAAAAGGTGGATTGGCAAGTATGGAAGAAAGAAATAAATTAAAAGCTAATTTATTGTATGATTTTATTGATAAGAGTGATTTTTATCATAACAAGATTCCTGCTTATTGCCGCTCCCATATGAATGTTTCATTTTCTTTATCCAATGCAGATTTAGAATCGGTCTTTCTGGAAAAGGCAACAGTAGCTGGATTATTAGCGCTCAAAGGACATGCTTTAACAGGAGGATTGAGAGCCAGTTTGTATAATGCTATTACGGTAGAAAATGTAAATACATTATTAAATTTTATGTCTGATTTTGAAAAGGAGGTGAAGAAATGAGAGGGAGAAAATTATCCTTAGTGCCCGTTATTACGGTTGATGGTCCGAGTGGCACAGGAAAGGGAACGATTAGTCAGCGTTTATCAGAAACACTCAAATGGCATTTTTTAGATAGTGGAGCACTTTATCGTGTACTTGCATTAGCTGCAAAACAGCATGCTGTCGCTTTAGATAATGAAACGGCTCTAGAGGTATTAGCAGCTCATTTAGATGTTCAATTTAAACCCTTTGATTCAGGACAAACACGTATTATTTTAGAAGGAAATGATGTTACCGAAGCGATTCGTTCAGAAGAGTGCGGGAGCATGGCCTCACAAATTGGTGCTTTTTCTAAAGTTCGTGTTGCTTTATTGGAAAGGCAACATGCATTTCGAGAAACACCTGGCCTGGTAACCGATGGGCGAGATATGGGAACAGTTGTTTTTCCTGATGCTATTTTAAAGGTTTATCTCAAAGCGGATGATGAAGAACGTGCCTTTAGACGTTATCAACAATTGAAAAGCAAAGGTATGCAAGTCAGTCAAACAGAAGTGCTGAAGGAGTTATTAATCCGTGATAAACGAGATAAAGAGCGGGCAGTTTCTCCGCTGAAACCAGCAACGGATGCAATTATTATTGATACAACTGGATTAAGTGTTGAACAGGTTTTTACAAATGTGTTAGAATTATCGCGTGCGCGTATTAGCGCGTTTTCGGACGCTGTTTCTTGTGCATGACAAGATATGGGGATGGGTTTTCTAATTCATCATTCACTTTTAAACTTAAACTATAACTAACTAAATTTTATGACAGAGACTTTTAAACAATTATTTGAACAATCTGTGGCCGCAACTCAGTTTGCACCTGGAACTATTATTACTGCTAAAGTAGTGGATATTGGCCCTGATTATGTAACATTAAACGCAGGGTTAAAATCAGAAGGGGTTGTTCCTACTACTGAATTTTGTGATGCAACAGGAAAGCTTGAAGTAGCTGTAGGTGATTCCGTTGAAGTGTCTCTGGATTCTGTTGAAGATGGATTTGGTGAAACCTTACTATCCCGTGAAAAAGCAAAACGTCAAGAAGCATGGCGAAGACTTTTAGTATCTCATGAAAAAAATGAAACAGTCATGGGGGTTATCTCTGGAAAAGTAAAAGGTGGCTTTACTGTTGATATCGGTCAAATTCGTGCTTTCTTACCGGGTTCTTTAGTGGATGTTCGTCCGATTCGTGATTCTGCTTTTCTGGAAGATCGAGAGCTTGAATTTAAAGTCATTAAAATGGATGCTAAACGCAACAATATTGTTGTTTCTCGACGCGCTGTTGTTGAAGAAGGTAATACTGTTGAACGACAAGCTTTACTTGATTCTTTACATGAAGGTCAAGTACTGAAGGGAATCATCAAGAATTTAACTGAATATGGTGCATTCATCGATCTAGGTGGTATTGATGGTTTACTCCATATTACCGATATTTCATGGAAACGTGTAAAACATCCGAGTGAAGTGCTAACAGTTGGGCAAGAAATATTAGTTAAAGTATTAAGCTTTGATCGTGAACGTAACCGAGTTTCTTTAGGCATGAAGCAGTTAGCAAATGATCCGTGGTTGGATATTGTTCAACGTTATCCTGAAGGCACGCGTCTCAAAGGTAAAGTAACCAATATTGCTGATTATGGTTGCTTTGTTGAGATTGAAGAAGGTGTTGAAGGCTTAGTTCATATGTCAGAAATGGATTGGACTAACAAAAATATTCACCCAAGTAAGGTGGTGCAATCAGGTGATATGGTTGATGTTGTTGTATTGGAAATTGATCCAGAAAGACGTCGTATTTCTCTTGGCATGAAGCAATGTCATAATAATCCATGGGATATTTTTGCTGAAGCGCATAAAAAAGGCGAAATTATTGAAGGAAAAATTCGTTCTATTACAGACTTTGGATTGTTCGTTGGCTTAGACGGTGAAATTGATGGCTTGATTCACTTATCTGATATTTCTTGGAAGATTCCTGGTGAAGAAGCTGTTAAACAATACAAAAAAGGTCAGGAAGTTAAGGCCGTTATTTTGGCTATTGATCCTGAACGTGAAAGAATATCCTTGGGTATTAAGCAATTAGAACAAGATAATTTTGGTTGCTATGTTGAGGAAAATGCGAAAGGAACTATTGTTTCAGGTACTGTTGTTGAAGTAGAAGCTAAATCAGTTACTGTTGAGTTGGCTCCTGAAGTATTTGGAACAATTAAGGTTTCTGAGTTATCTGACGAGCGTGTTGAAGATGCCAAAAACATCTGCAAAGTAGGTGATACTGTTGAAGCAAAAATTACCAATCTTGATAAGAAGAATCGTGTAATTCATTTATCTGTCAAAGCAAAAGATGCTCATGAGCAAGCAGAAGCTTTACGCAAGTATTCACGTTCTGGTGAAGATGTTAGCAATACAACATTAGGTGATCAGCTTAAGGAAAAAATGGGCGAACGTTCTGAATAATACTTTCTGATTTTTCCTGAAAATCCCCTTTTTCTTCTTTGTATTAAGAAAGCAGAAAAAGGGGTTTTTTTTTGATTAATATCTGCCTGTTTCCTTTTTTTCTTTAATGATGCTACAATTCATAAGGCTTAGATAAGCTTTTTAAGATTAATTACAAACTACAAATATATGAAATTACTGTTTGATTTTTTTCCAATTTTACTCTTTTTCATTTTCTTTAAAATGTCAGGAATTTATACGGCAACTGTTGTAACTATTCTTGCCTCAATTGCACAAGTTTTAGTGTGCTGGTTTAAAACAAGGAAAATAGAAGCTGTCTATAAATGGACGCTAGTTTTTGTTGTTATATTAGGGGGCGCGACGCTTCTTTTTCATGATCCTTTATTTATAAAGTGGAAACCTACAGTGGTATATTGGATTTCTGCAGGTGCTTTATTATTTAACCGCTTTTTCGGTCAATCTAATTGCTTGCAAAAGTTAATGGGAAAAAACATGCAGCTTTCCTCGCATTCTTGGAATCTGCTTAGTTTAAGTTGGGCAGTGTTCCTTTTTTTTATGGGAATTGCTAATCTCTACATAGCCTATTCTTTTGATACAGACACATGGGTTAATTTTAAGTTTTTCGGTGGGTTAGGTTTAACGGCTATTTTTGTATTAGTTCAAGCAATTTATCTTTCCCGATATGCTCATTTTAATTTCGGAGATACGCAGCGATGAGAATTCTTTTAGTTGAAGATGATCAGTTACTCGGGGATGGAGTAAAAAATGGATTGAAACAGTATGGATATACTGTGGATTGGCTAAAAGATGGGGAAGCCGCTCGTTTAGCTTTAAGCTCAGAAACTTTTGATTTAATTTTACTCGATATTGGGTTACCTAAAATGTCAGGTTTGCATTTATTGCAAAGTATTCGTCGCGAAGGTATTAATACGCCAGTATTAATTTTGACTGCACGTGAGTCTGTAGAAGATCGTGTTAAAGGATTAGATAGTGGAGCCGATGATTATTTAAAGAAACCATTTGATTTAGGTGAAGTGTGCGCACGAATTCGAGCGCTAGTTCGTCGTTCTTCAGGGCGCACAGAAACAGTCATTGGATATAGAAATATTCTACTTGACCCCGCCTCTCATTCTGTCAAAGTGGATGGAAACGAACTTGTTTTGCCTCGAAGAGAATTTGCTTTATTGCAAAAGCTGCTTGAAAATGTTGGGCAAGTGCTTTCACGAGAACAAATTGCTCAGAGTTTATATGGATGGGAAGAAGAGGTGGATAGTAATGCATTGGAAGTCCACATTCATAATTTGAGAAAAAAATTAAATGCTTCTTACATTCGAACCATTCGAGGTGTAGGATATATGCTCGAAAAAGAGTAAGCTATCTTGTCTATACAAAAAATTCTTATTAGTAATCTTATATTTACTCTTGCAATCATTGTGTTGCTGTCTTTAATAGGGGATTATTATCTTTTGCAAAAGGAATTGCATTTTTATGCACTTTTGGTTGTGGCTCTTTTGTTTCCTATTTCAAGTGGATTTGCATTTATAATTATTCGTAAAGCATTGAGTTGCCTTAATAAAGTGGCACAAGAAGTTGCCAACCGAGATCCTAATTATTTAGAACCTGTTGAACTCTCTAATGTGCCTCAAGAAGCACAACCATTGATAGAAGAAATTAATCTCCTTTTTGCTCGATTACATGAAGGATTTCAACGAGAAAAAAGATTTGCAGCGGATGCGGCACATGAATTAAGAACACCTTTGGCCGCATTAAAGACGCAAGCTCAAGTTGCTCTCAAAGCCGAGGATCCTGATGTCCAAAAATTAGCATTAGAAAATGTTATTGAAGGAGTGAATAGAAGTACACACTTAATACAGCAATTACTTACGTTAAGCCGACTTCTTATGCAAGGCGATACTCCATTTGAGGTTTCTGAAGTTTCATTGCATCATTTAGCTGTTGAGGTGTTGATGGATATGGCGCCTCGGGCAATTAGCAGAAAAGTGGAAATTGAACTTGTGCCTGAAAAAGAAAAAAATTCTTTTCAAGGTAATGCAAAAGCTCTTAAAGCGCTTCTTTTTAATCTTGTTGATAATGCTATTCGATATATGCCTGAAAAAGGTGGGGAAATCATAGTCATGATCGAGAGAAAAGCTGATACTATTGTTTTAAAAATCACTGACTCGGGACCGGGAATTCCAGAAGAATATAGAAATCGTGTTTTTGAGTGGTTTTTTCGTATATCTGGAAATAATACTCCTGGCAGTGGTTTAGGTTTTGCTATTATTGAGCAAGTGGTAAAACTGCATCATGCTGAGATTAATATTTTGACACCATCCTCTGGAAAAGGACTTGAGGTTTATATTGCATTTCCATTAAGGAAAAACCTAACATGTCATTGAAACCAGAACACCAAATTATTCGTGAAATATCAGATAAAATTGTTTTAGCGCAAGAACCTATTCGTATTTTAGATGCAATTAAATGGGATGATAGTATCAAAGAGGATTTTTTTAAAAATAAATGTGAAAAACTGCCTGCAGTTGATAAAGAATATTATTTAAAACATCCATTACCATAGATCG
>JAJZTL010000004.1 GCA_021848965.1 Pseudomonadota bacterium | reverse complement strand
GGAAAAAGTAAAAATACAAATGGCCAGTAAAGTACGCTCCTACAATGGCTTAATGGTTCATATTTTTGGAAAATTGACGGTGGTTTTTAATTTATTATTATCTAAATTCAGCTGTTAATTGGCATTTAAATATCTTTCTTCAAATTTAAAAAATTATATTTTCAAACTCTCATGATTTTAAGGCCATAATATATTTTCTTTCATCCAAAAAAGTATTAGAATAGACCAAAATATCAATAAGCAACAGAGGTCCATCATGCCAACACCGCGCATCCAACAAATTAATTTAGATGTTACACCCTATTATCATTGCTACAACCGATGTGTTAGAAAAGGCTATCTTTTTGGTATAGGTGAAAATAACAAAAATTATGATCATCGCAAAGGCCTAGTTCTTGAGCGACTACGCTATCTAACAAAAGGTTTTGCTATTCAGGTTTGTGCCTATGCTATTATGAGCAATCATTACCACCTCGTATTACGCGTTAACAAAGAACAAGCATTAACATGGAGTTCAGAAGAGGTAAACCAACGATGGAAATGGGTCTTAAATCGAAAATCAGATTTACCTCCTGCCTCTAATGAAGAAATTGAACGCCGACGCAATAACCTCTTTGATATTAGTTGGCTGATGCGTTTTTTAAATGAACGTATAGCCCGACTAGCCAATAAAGAGGATGACGTCAGAGACTAATATTTAGACATCCATTTTATTTAATGGGTGTCTAGGTTAAAGATAAAACACGACGAATTTCAAATAACCCAATGCCGGTTGCCACGGATACATTTAAACTTTCAATGAGTCCAGACATAGGAATTTTAATGAGTTCGTCGCAATTTTCACGAGTTAAACGGCGTATCCCTTGTTCTTCAGCGCCTAGTACAAGCGCAATATTTCCGGAAAATTTAATCTCATAGAGACTTTGAGAGGCATGATGATCTAAACCATAAATCCATACTCCTAAAGATTGTAATTTTTTTAATGTACGCGCCAAGTTAGTAACAGAAATAAAGGGAACAATTTCAGCCGCACCACAAGCTACTTTTCTGGCTGCTGGCGTTAAACTTGCACTATTATCTTTAGGAGCAATGACACAAGTGACATTTGCTGCAGCAGCACTTCGCATACAAGCACCTAGGTTATGAGGATCTTGCACACCATCTAGAACAAGAATAAGTACCCTATTTGTATTTTGTTCTATTAAATCTTCTATATCATCTTCTGTATAAGATTTTGTTGGAATACTGGATTCCGCAGCAACGCCTTGATGACTATCTCCCCATCGTTGATTCATATGTTCTTTAGTCAATGTTTCCACAGGAATATGAGAACCTTTTGCTAAAGCATAAACTTTTTTATACCGAGCATCTAAACCGCGAGTATTCGCAATATAAAGACGTGTAACCGTCGTTATATTGTTTTCTAGAGCAGCTAATACCGCATGCCAACCAATGATATCTGTTGTTAATTTTTCTTTCATGAGAGTTTTGATTTAAATTTATTTTCTGTACCGTTATAGAGACGTTCTATATTCGAACGATGCTGAATAATGATTAATATTCCTATTATTGCAACAGGCATCCATGCCACAGCACCAGGAAGTAAAAATGCCACATAAAAAGGAGCAAGAAATACCGTCACTAATGAAGCTAACGAAGAATATCGAAATAGCTTGAAAGTAATGAGCCATGAAATGAAGCACAAAGGTCCCAATAACGGCGTTAGTCCCAAATAAACTCCTAACGCTGTTGCCACCCCTTTTCCTCCTTTCCATTGATAAAAAACAGGAAAAACGTGACCAAGAACTGCAAGTAATCCTACAAAGCCTATTTGATAAGGAGTTAAGAATAAAAAATGAGCTACAATAACTGGAATAAAACCTTTGAGTAAATCGCCCGCCAACACAATAGCTGCTTTGGATTTTCCAGCAATACGCAAAACATTGGTTGCACCAGGATTTTTGGATCCTGTTGAACGTGGATCAGGTAAATGAAACATTTTACAAACCACAATTGCACTGGAAAGTGATCCCAATAAATAAGCTATTATGGACAAAACTACAAAAGTTGCCATTATCACTACCTCATTAAAGCCTCAATATCCGCTACTTCTTTAGGAGCCGCAGACGTTAATATTTCTCGCCCTTCTTGTGTTACTAATATATCATCTTCAATTCGAACACCAATATTCCACCAGCGCGGATCTACCCCTAGAATGTCTCCCTTAATATAGAGTCCTGGCTCCACTGTCAACACCATGCCTGGTTTTAATAATCGCCAAGCATTCTCAATTTTATAAGAACCTACATCGTGGACATCTATACCTAGCCAATGTCCCGAATTATGCATATAGAATGGTTTATATGCCTCTTTTTCCAAACATGCTTCGAGTGAGCCTTTTAAAATACCTAAATCAATTAATCCTTCTGTTAACACTTGTAGAATTTTTTGCTGAGTTAAATTCCACGGAGCATTAGCTTTTATGGTTTCAATTCCGGCTTTTTGTGAAGCTAATACTAATTCGTAAATATGTTTTTGCTCAGGAGAAAATCGCCCACTAACAGGATAAGTACGTGTAATATCAGCAACATAATATTCGCACTCGCCTCCAGCATCGACTAAAAGCAAATCACCTTCTTTTAATGGCGCATTATTTTTATCATAATGTAGCACACATGCATTTGCACCCGCTCCTACAATAGGATTATAAGCCCATTCTCGGCATCCATTCATGGCTAAATAGTGCAACATGGTTGCTTCAATTTGGTATTCGTATTTTAATTTTCGACAATTCTTCATTGCCTCAGCATGCGCTTCTGCGGATAATCTGCCAATATGACACATAGCTTGGATTTCTGCCTCGCTTTTTATCAAACGCATTTCATGGATTAATTGGTTCAAATTCACTATTTGTTCAGGACCACCAACACCAGAACGCACCTTTTGGCGTAGTTGTTTTATCCAACCATTCGCTTTTTTATCAAGTTCAGCACACTGGCCAAAAGCAAAATAAAATTTTTGCTTACCTTCCATCAACTTTGGCATGAACTCGTCTAATTTCTCGATAGGATGTGCTTCATTTGCTCCATAATCACGACAAGCCCCCTCTTGTCCAACACGCTTGCCAATCCATGTTTCTAATTCAGGTTGATTCGTTTGATTGAAAAAAATGAACTCGCCTTCTTTTCTTCCAGGAATAAATACTGCGGCTGAATAAGGTTCTTCAAAGCCAGTGAGATAATAAAAGTTAGTATTTTGATGATAAAGATAATGAGAATCAGCACTACGATGACGCTCTGGAGCTGCAATTATAACAGCAATGCTGTCCTTACCCATTTGTTGCATTAATACTTCACGACGTTTTTTAAATTCAGCAGATGAAATGAATGACATAGAATTAAACTCCGATGAAAAAATTTTAATATTTATTAAGAGGGGATATTGACATTATCAGGCTGATTTTCAGGTCTTGCCTTGTCAAAAAAAGGTAAAGTTAAACAGTGTTGATAGATCTCTAAAAGTCGTGGATAAGCTTCCATTGAAAACTCAAAGCGAAACGCGTTGTATATTTGAGGAATCAAACAAATATCAGCTAGGGTCAATGAATCACCAAAACAAAATGCACCTTTTTGCTTTGATAATAATACATCTAATGCATCAAAGCCTTTTTTTAGCCAATGAAAATACCATTCATTCACTGCTTTTTGATCATGGTGTAATGTTTGCTTTAAGTATTTTAAAACACCCACATTATTCAGAGGATGAATATCTGATGCAATTAATTGAGCAACAAAACGCACCTGTGCTCGCCCCGTTAACTTTTCAGGTAATAAAGCAGGTTTAGGATATTTTTCATCTAAATATTCCAAAATAGCCATAGATTGTCCAATAACGGTTTCATCATTATCAACCAGAGTAGGCACGCGCATTTGAGGATTTACCGTTTGATATGCTGCATCAAACTGTTTGTCATCTAATAAATTTACCGGAAGTAATTCATGTTCAATGTGTTTATAATTTAAAGCAATCCGCACACGATATGCTGCTGTTGAACGATAGTAAGTGTAAAGCTTTATCATAATGCAACGCCCCCTAAAATAAATTCATATAAATAAATTATCCCTATTATCCACGAGTTTCACTCATTTTTCTATTGTTTCTTTTAATAAACTCCTATAAAATTGTTAGAATACGTATAACATTTTAAATTGGAGATTCTTATGAAACATACAACCCGAAGACTTGCACTTTTGATGTCTTTTGTGGCTTTTATTCTCAGCGCGCCTTTTGCTATGGCTAGCTCGAGTAATGTTAAAATTGGTGTTGTTGATCTACATAAAGTATTGCAAGAATCTTCTCAAGCAAAAGTTATTAGCAAAAGACTTGAAGGGCAGTTTAAACCACGCCAAGAAAAATTATTTGTGGCTCAAAAACAACTCAAAGCGGATGCGGAAAAGTTACGTCGTGATGCCACTCTTTTAACTGCAGCGCAAAAAACTGCATTGCAAAATAAAATTATTCAAGAACAACGTACTCTTGAACAATCAGGTGCTAAATATCAAGAAGATTTAAATAAGGCGCAAAATCAAGCAATGCAAGAGTTTTTTGCTAAAGTCAAAATGTCTTTAGACAAAATTGCTCAACAAAATGGTTATGATATTGTTCTTCAAAAAGAAAATGTTCCTTATTCAAATCCTGATATGGATGTTACTAAACAACTTATTGCGGCTTTGGCCTAAGAACTATTATGAATACACCTATTAACGCAAGTGACATTCTTACTATGCTGCCACATCGCTATCCTTTTTTATTAGTGGATCGCGTAATTTCATACGAAGTGATGAAAAATTTAGTTGGCATAAAAAACGTTAGTATCAACGAACCTTTTTTCGCTGGACATTATCCTGGAAACCCCATAATGCCAGGAGTTCTTATTGTTGAAGCAATGGCTCAAGCATGCGGAATTCTTTCTGTTTTATCTAACCCCCCTAAAGATGGAAAACAAATATTTCCTCTTTTTGCGGGTATTGACAATGTTCGCTTCAAACAAATGGTTATTCCAGGAGATCAAATACGTTTCGAAGTAGAAATGCTCAGTCGAAAAAGAGATATTTGGAAAATGCATGGAAAAGCCTTAGTCGATGGAAAAATTGCTTGTTCAGCAGACCTTTTAAGTGCTGTAAGGGAGATTTAACGAATGATTGATTCCAGCGCAATTATACATCCTTCGGCTAAAATAGCAGATAATGTAACTATTGGTCCATGGACTTTAATTGGAAAAAACGTTGAAATTGGAGAAGGCACGTGGATTGGCTCCCATGTTGTTATTAATGGTCCTTGTAAAATTGGAAAAAATAACAAAATTTTTCAATTTTCTTCTATTGGCGATGCTCCTCAAGATCTTACTTATGCCGGAGAGGATACTTTATTAGAAATTGGTGATAACAATACTATTCGTGAATATTGTATGATTAATCGCGGCTCTATTAAGGGCGGCGGAATCACTCGTATTGGCCATAATAATTTTATTATGGGCTATGTTCACATTGGACATGACTGTCATATTGGAAATCATTGTATTTTTGTTAATTATTCTGGCCTGGCAGGTCATGTGGTGGTTCATGATCATGCTATTTTAGGCGCCTATTCTGCTGTGCATCAATTTTGCACTATTGGACAACACGCTTTTGTGGCAAAAGCGACCTATGTTTCTCAAGATGTTTTACCCTACATTCTTATTGATGGGAATTCACCTACAGTAAAAGGCATTAATACAGTAGGACTTCGTCGACGTGGTTTTTCTTCAGAAGCTATTCAAGGGCTCAAACGTGCTTATAAAATTATTTTCAGAAAATCACTGACGATAAAACAATCCATTGAAGCATTAACTCCTTTACAAGAAGAATTGCCTGAAGTTAAGTTATTTATTGATGCATTAAAAACTGTAAAACGAGGTATGGTTCGGTAATGCTTGATATTCAACAGTTGAGAGATGACGCTCAATCCATTGCAGAAAAACTTAAAACTCGTGGCTTTGTATTTAATGTGGAACAATTTTCCAGATGGGAAGCACAACGAAAAACATTGCAGACCTTAATGCAATCTTTACAAAATGAGCGCAACATTCATTCCAAGCAAATTGGTTTAGCTAAAGCGAAAGGAGAAAATGTTGATCATATTTTAACGCAAGTTGGCAATCTTGGCGAACGTTTAGAAAAAGCAAAAAGTGATTTTAATGAAATTAATACACAATTAGAAGCTTATTTACTGACTCTGCCAAATTTACCCCATTCATCGAGTCCTTTAGGAAAATCAGAAGAAGACAATGTTGAAGTGCGTCGTGTAGGAGCTCCACGCTCTTTTTCTTTTTTGCCTCTATCACATGATGAACTCGGTGAAAAATCAGGATTAATTGATTTTCAGACAGCTGCTAAAATAACAGGTGCACGCTTTTCACTCTTAAAGGGAGAATTAGCACGTCTTCACCGTGCTCTAGTATCTTTTATGTTAGATATTCACACTAAGGAACACGGTTATACAGAAACCTATGTACCCTATATTGTCCATCGCGACAGTTTAGTTGGAACGTCCCAACTGCCTAAATTTGAAGAAGATTTATTTAAGTTGTATGGAGAATCTCCTTATTATCTAATATCAACAGGAGAAATTCCTTTAACCAATCAAGTGCGTGATTCTATTTTAGAGGCTGCTGCGTTACCTTTGCAATACACGGCTCACACTCCCTGCTTTCGTAGTGAAGCAGGATCTTATGGTAAAGATACTAAGGGCATGATAAGGCAGCATCAATTTGAAAAAGTTGAACTAGTCTGGATTACTACTCCAGAAAACTCCTATGATGCTTTAGAAAAGCTAACTCAACATGCTGAAAATATTCTACAAAGACTGGAACTTCCTTACAGAGTTATGAGTCTTTGCACCGGCGACATGGGGTTTGCAGCAGCCAAAACATACGACATCGAAGTTTGGTTGCCTGCTCAAAATACTTATCGCGAAATTTCTTCTTGCAGTAATTGTGAAGACTTTCAAGCAAGACGCATGAAAGCGCGTTGGAAAAACCCTATATCAGCAAAAAATGAGTGGGTACATACTTTAAATGGTTCTGGCTTAGCGGTTGGACGAACACTCGTAGCTATCATGGAAAATTACCAGGATGAAAAAGGCCATATTCATATTCCAAAAGCTCTGCAACCTTATATGGGTGGACAGGCGTTAATATAATGTAACTAGTCAGTCTGCAAGGAACCACAGAACTGTAGGGGCGAATAACATTCGCCTTTCTTGTCAATAACACAGATCTCGCTGAAACTAGCAAGGGCGAATATTATTCGCCCCTACAGTTCTGTGGTTCTTTGCTGAATAGTTACGAATTTAATTGAAGTAAATTATGTATCACCCCTAATCGCAATCCTAATGGTACACTTACTTGGTGTAAATGATGTAAATATGACAGTGTAAAATTTTTACACGTGTAACACGCACATTGTGATTCAATAGGTTCAACAATCCCAGCCCATTGAGCATCTTGAATAGAAATAACTTCTGCTCTTTTTGAATATAAGATTCCCTTTTCAGCATCTCTACCAGATCTATCTGAAATGTTATACTCTAAAGAGTGATTTTTTTCGTCTATTATAATTACTGAATAGCGAGAAGAGAAAAATCGTTTTATCATAGCCTGAATACCTTCAGGTGTAATAGATATCTTTTGACCATTATGAGGTGAATGCAAGAAAAACTCTTCTGAATATTTTTTTTTACCAGAAACTCTATGGTATGAACGAATTCGAGTATCAAGAAAGACAGTTTTTGCGGTAGAAGGTATAAGACAGTGAGGATGCACGAATAAACTTACTACATCAATAGCCACATGAGAAATTTCGAGAGCTTCCCAGTCTGCTAGAGTTAAATGAGCATGAGTTGAATGATTAATAATAGGAACAAAGGCCATAAAAAATACTTTATAAAATTAACATAAAATTAACATAAAATTAACATTGCATCGCCATAACTAAAAAAGCGATATCCCTTTTCTGTTGCATCTTTGTATAAAGATAGTAATCTTTCTCGTCCAACCAAAGCAGACACTAGCATTAGCAATGTAGAGCGAGGCCAATGAAAATTAGTAATTAACCCATCAATTACTTTAAATTGAAAACCAGGTGTAATAAAAATATTTGTGTCACCGGCATAAGGTTGTAGTTTTCCTGAAAGCGCTGCAGCTTCTAGTGCTCTCGTTACTGTTGTTCCTACCGCAATAACACGCCCACCGGCTTGTTTTGTTTCTGCAATACGATTGCATAATGCTTGAGTGACTTCAAAATATTCTGCATGCATTGTATGATCCGCAATATTTTCAACGCGCACAGGTTGAAACGTTCCCGCCCCGACGTGTAGTGTTAAAAAATCTTGCTGAATCCCTTGCCGCTTTAACTTTTCTAATAAGTCTTCATCAAAATGCAATCCTGCTGTAGGAGCCGCAACCGCCCCTGAATTTTCAGCATAAACAGTCTGATAACGCGAATGATCTTCCACAACATCTTCTCGTTGAATATAAGGAGGCAATGGAATATGTCCACATGCCTCTAAACATTCATAAATATTACTTCCGCTGTTCTCTGTTAACTGAAATAAAAAAAGATCATTCTGCTTTTCTAACATTTCTATAGCATACGTCTTTAATGGATCTTTATGTGACCTTACGTAAACTACTGCTCCAGGATGTAGCGGTTTATTTACACGCAAATGCGCAAGAAATTTTTGAGGAGTGTCAGCTAAACGTTCAAATAAAATTTCTACTCGCCCACCTGTCACTTTTTGTCCCAGTAAACGCGCGGGTATGACTTTTGTATTATTAAAAACTAACAAATCACCCTCTGACAAAATATCAGAAATAGCTAAAAATTGCTGGTGAGTCGTTTTTTTCTGATCACAGTTATAATACAGTAAACGACTTGCTGACCGTTTAGGCAAAGGATATTGAGCTATTTGTTCAGGTGATGGTAATGGATAATCAAAATCATTAATTGTTAGCATGTTCTTATTGCGCTGCTGTTTTTTCTGGTTGCTTTGAAGCGACACCCAACTCATCAAGATTATTCATATTTAAATTATTATTGAGAGTGTCTTCTGATGGTTTAAACGCATTGGCATTTTGATCAACCTGAAGTAAAAGATCATTAATTACTTGACGCAAATTGCCTAATTGCTGATTTTTTTCTAAAAGTGAATGTTTAATTTGATCAACTTGTACTTGAAATGGCTCGCGCTCTTGAATCAAACCTTGCTGAAGCTCAGCCATTTCTGCTTCAATATTTTTCGATGTTTCAAGAACATTAGGACAAATATTTCCTCCTATATCAGTAAACAACTGTATAGCGGCCTTTTCTATCGAGACAGGTTCTTCTTTTATTTTCAAATTTTTTAAGTCTTGTAAAGAAAGCGTCACTTTAGCAGCCTGCGTTTGCATATACTCTAATAAACGCACTTTCCACTCAGGAGAAATATCAGATTTACACTGTTCTATGTCTTTCCATAATCTTTCAGAATGCTGCTCTACTTCAGTATTCCACTGAGACACCTGCTTTTCTTGCAGCACATAAACATCGAGCATAAACTGATAATGAGATTTTTCAAGCTCGGTTAAATCTGCACCCATTTGAATAAGATTGAGGCGTTCTGCTTCAATTTTATCTTTTAACGCATTATCTGCTTCTGTGGTCATCTTACTTTCAGCACCAGAAAGAATGTACTCAATGAGCCTTTCTTGAGAGTATGTTTGCATATCTCGGCATTGCGTATTCAACAGGCTATTTAAAGCTACGCGCGCAGGAATACGCACGAGGCTTGCATAGAAAGAATCTCGGGCCGCTAGTTGCCTTGCTAAATCCTGCCGCGATAAATGAACATTAGCATAAGCAAGAATAGATTCTGCCGTTAATGTGGCATAGGTGTCTAACCAAGGTTGTTCAATAAATTGATCTGCCATAATTAACTACAATCTTAAATAGAAACCCGAGTTCTTTTATTATTTAATGCCTCATTCTCTTTGTCTTCAGCTTTTCGCTTGTTACTTCCCGTTAAATAGGCACCCATATCCGTCATCTTTTGTTTGAACGCCGACGCAGCACCTGACAAAGCACCAGGAGCGTGGTAAACACCAGCACCTGCATAATAAAGAGGAGCTCCAACAATACTGTTTTTGAGTGCTTCTTTTCCACCTTGGGCACTTTGCAGTGCAGCAGCTCCTCGATAAGCCGCTCCCTCTGTCCACTGTTTTACAGATTCTCTCGTATTAAAAACTAAATCAAAAAGTGAAGTTCTAACCCCATTTTGTCTCAGCGTAAGTTGCGCATTTACAAAATCCATCAACTGCTGCATTGGATCTGAGTTACTCCCTCTTCTGATGCCATCGATCTTTCCTTTAAGATCATCATACTTCTTCTTATAATCATCAATTATATCTTGAAGTTTCCTTTTAGGCTCTTCAGCATCAGGATTATTGGAAACAGTTTCAGCAGCTTTTATAACCTGTTGTTCTTTAGCTTCTAAGGCAGCCATATCTTCATGCAAATCTTTAAGTTTATTGTTCTCATCTTCCGTTAACTTCGATGGTTTAACCTTAACATCATCATCTTCTGGTGGCATAACACCTTCCCCTCAGTAAAACTTTTATAATTCTCTGCTTAAAGTGTAACGTTATATATCAAAATAATCAAGAAAAGCCTTCCCATCGGAGGACACAATAAGCTGATTCCCTTGTTGATTCCAATCACATAAAATAATGTGTTTTTGATTAACTGAAATTTGTTCTATTTGCGGGCAATGTGTATGGCCATGAATAATCCAATTTGCTTCATATTGTTGCAATAAATGTTTAACTTTAGACAACGAAATTTGTGCATAAATTGCTCGCATGCCTCTACTGCTACTTTTTTGACGAATCTGCCGCGCCACGGAGCGGCGCCACTGAATGGGTAATGCTAAATAAGCTCTCCGTATAAAGTTAGAACGTACAAAATATCGAAACCACTGATAAGAACGATCGGCTATGCACAAATCATCACCATGCTTAAGTACAATGCGGTTTTCATATAAATTAATTGTTGTTGGATCGGATAATAATACTGCTTGCGCCAAGTTCACAAAGGAGCTCTGCATCAAGAAATCTCGGTTTCCTACCATTATGTAAACGGGAATATTTTGAGAAACTAAACGTGCCAATTTTCGGGCAATACTACGCTCCCAATCTCCCATTGCATCATCGCCAATCCACACATCAAAAAAGTCGCCTAAAATGTAGACTGCTTCAATATTTTTGGCAGCTAATGTTTTTTCAATAAAATGGTCAAATAATGCATTAAGATGTGTGTTTTTTTCACTTAAATGGAGATCCGAAATAAAGAGGGTTTGAAATATCATAAATCACTAATCATTAATCGTTCATTTTCCAAGAAAACTTGTTGACGTCCTCCTTTTCTATAACGATCGATAGTTTCACTCGTCATATAGCAACCCGCAATAGCCAATAGATCCGCTTCTAATGCTTGGCAAAAAATACGTGCATCCCGATTACCTTGAATACCTGCCAGTGCACGCCCCCTTAAAGGACCATACACATGAATATGACCATCAGCTAATAATTCTGCACCGGTACTAACGGATGCAAGAACAATTAAATCGCCCCCTTCTGCATAGACTTGTTGCCCCGATCGAATGGGTTTTGTAATAATTTTAGAACTTCCTACGTAAGTCCTCTTTTCGTTTAAAACTGTATTTTTTTGCTCTCTTTGAACAGAAGAAGCATCTTTTTCAAGACGCTCATTACGAACTTTATCTGCATTAAAGACTGCTATTTCGCTTTCTTCAGCTATCTTTTCAAGTATTAAATTGCTGGCGCCTTGTATGCCCACGGGCATAACACCATAGTATCTAAAAAGTTCTATAATTTTTGGCCAATTTGGATAAGCCTGCCAATGTTCTTCGCATAGCGCAGCTACATCTATAATCATTGGAGAACGCTGAAATAAGTTAGGCGTTTTAATTTTAAGATGCTCTAACTGTTGCTCAATAGCCTCAAGATGCACATTTAATAGCTGAATAACTGGCAATGTGATAGAACGCATTCTAAACTTAAATGCTTCCATTTTTTCAATTTGATTTTGTATCGGATTCATAGATTAAAAGTATATTTTTAAAGGAGTTTATTTTACATAATAACTTAAACTATACTACCAAGATATCTTCATGAAAAAAAGGTTCGATATATGCAAAAAACTGAGTATGTAGGACAAATCAACGAAAAAGTTTGGTTTGAGTCTTATCCTGCAGGGGTTCCACATGAAATCAATCCCGATACATATTCTTCACTATCTGAATTTTTTGAACAAAAAATACGCCTATACGCCTCTGAAATTGCTTATATTAATTTGGGCGTCCAAATGACTTATCAAGAATGTGAAGAGCACAGTCGACATTTTGCAAATTTTTTACTCCAACACCTTCTCCTAAAAAAAGGAGATCGAATTGGAATTATGTTACCCAATGTTCTTCAAGTTCCTGTTGCTATATTTGGAGTACTGCGAGCAGGTCTTGTTGTTGTTAATATTAACCCTTTATATACTCCAGCCGAGTTACAACCTATTCTAAGAGATTCTGGCTTAGAAACAATTCTTGTTCTATCTCCATTTGCTCACGTCATTCAAGAAGTGATTTTATCAACTCCTATAAAAAATATTATTATTACTGAGCCCATGGATCTTTTTCCTCCCATGAAAAAAATTTTAGCCTCCTTTTATTTAAATACTATTAAGCGTGCTATTCCTCATTATTCTATTCCCAATGCTTTTAGCTTTCAAAAAGCTCTCGATTTTGGAAAAACCGTACTTTTTAGGCCTATCTCCATCAATAACAATGATATCGCTTTTTTACAATACACTGGAGGCACAACCGGGATACCCAAAGGGGCAATGCTAACACATCGCAATATTTTAGCTAATTTGGAACAAGCACTTACTTGGATAACTCCAGCAATTTCTGAAAAAGGCGAAATATTTATTACGGCTTTACCGCTGTATCATATTTTTTCATTAATGGCTAACTTATTTACTCCTTTAGCGATAGGAGCAAAAAATATTTTAATCACCAATCCAAGAGACACTAAACGCTTCATTGGGGAAATTGCGCACACACATTTTACAATGATTACAGGTGTTAATACTTTATTTGCTTCTCTCATACATCATCCTGATTTTAAAAAAAATGTTGACCTTTCTTCACTAAAACTAGCTCTTGCTGGTGGCATGGCACTTCAAAAAAGTGTGGCAAATGAATGGGAAAAAATAACCAATAAACCCCTACTTGAGGCTTATGGTCTCAGCGAAACATCTCCTGGTATCAGCATGATGCCAGTAACTATAAAAAAAGTTATCCACGGAACAGTAGGACTTCCGTTACCCTCTACAGAAGTTGAAATTCGTAATAAAGCCAAACAAGCGTTACCGCCTAATGAAGTAGGTGAAATTTGGGTTAGAGGTCCGCAGGTAATGCGCGGATACTGGCAAGATCATGTATCAACAAGCCATGTTCTAACGCATGATGGCTGGTTTGATACAGGTGATATTGGAAAAATGGATGAAGCTGGCTTCTTATCTATTGTCGATAGAAAAAAAGATACCATTATCATTTCTGGATTTAATGTTTATCCCATTGAAATCGAACAGGTTATTGAAAAACATCCCGATGTCCAAGAAGTGGCCGTCGTCGGTATTAGCGGTAAAGAAGGACAAGAAATTATCAAAGCTTACATTATTCGACAAGATATAACTCTCACTCGCAATGAAATTATTGAGCATTGCAAGAAATACCTCACTGCTTATAAAATTCCAAAAATTATTGAGTTCGTTGAGAGCCTGCCTAAATCAAATGTGGGTAAAGTGTTAAAACGCAAATTGCGTTGAAAAAATGAATGGTTTATAATTTAGCTAAAGCAAAATTAGTTCAACTTTTGGAGATTTAAAATGTCGGCCATCGCAATAAAATATTTTGATACTTTAGCGTTTGTGAAAAAGTCTAAAAAGTTTGGAGCCCCAGAAGAACTAGCGGAGTATCAAATAAAAGAGTATGAAAAAGCCATAGAAACAGCAGTAGCTAATATGAAAGAAGAATTTAAAATAGCGGATTTAGCAACGAAACAGGATCTATTCGCAGTAAAAGAAGATTTATTAGCAACAAAAGTGGAGCTAAAAAAAGAGATATTAGATTCAGAGAAGGGATTAAGGTCAGAAATGGCGTTGCTGAAATCTGAACTACAAAAAGAAGTTATACACTCTCGTAATCAGACCATTTTATGGGTAGTAGGTTTTCTTGTGGCTAATGGCATACTTCAACATTTTACACACTTTTAGCTAATTGAGGGCGAATATTATTCGCCCATACAGTGGAAAGCTATAAATATTCAAATACTTTCACTACACTATGCACGCCATTCACACGTCGAGCAGCGTCTACCGCTAGAGCCGCTTGATCTTTTGAAACTAAGCCCATTAAATAAACAACACTATTTTCAGTTAATACTTTGATAGAGCCTGAGCGTAGTCCTGATTTAACTAATAGAGCACTTTTTACTGCTGAAGTTAAATACACATCTTCACTTTTTTGACCAAATGAAATATTAGGACCTATCGTAATTTCGTTATATACTTTTTTTACATTCGGCGTGGACTGAGCAATTTTTTCAGCTAATACTTTTAAAGAAGCCACTTGGGTTTGTCCTACCAATAAAACAACACAATCAAAGCTAGAAAGATCTAAATTACTTCCCTTAAACTGAGGATCTTGAATAATATTCAGATCTAAACGGTGTTCAATATAACTATCTTCGCTTCTCGTTTTCCAATCTCGTTGATCAGAAACGATAAGTCCTCCAGCAGATGTTCCAGCTACAAAAGCAGCCGCAACACACCCTGAAAGGAAAATAAGAGGCAACATAATAATTAATTTTTTTTGAAAAAACTGTTTCATACTAATTCTTCTATAAAATCTATAGCTATTTTTAAGGAGTTCTCGTAGGGGCGAATAATATTCGCCCAAGCGCGAAGAGTTTACTGTGCAAATAAAGAATGATCAATGAGATCACACAAACAATGAATAATCAGTAAATGCGTCTCTTGAATTCGTGCCGTTGAATCCGAAGGAACACATAAAACGCTGTCTTCTTTTCTTAAAATATTTATTAATGCGCCACCTGTTTTTCCGGTTAAAACCACAACATCCATACCCCTTTCATGCGCAGCTTCTATTGCATGAATAACATTTTTTGAGTTACCACTCGTCGTAATAGCCAATAGCACATCTCCTTGCTGTCCTAAAGCATGAATTTGCTTTGAAAAAACTTGATCATAATGCACATCATTGGCAATAGAGGTTAAAGTAGACGCATCTGTTGTCAACGCCATTGCAGGCAAGCCTGGACGTTCCGCTTCAAAGCGATTCAACATTTCAGAAGAAAAATGCTGTGCATCGGCAGCCGATCCACCATTACCACAACTTAAAATTTTATGCCCAGCCAAGAGACACTGTACCATTTTTTCCGCTGCTTGCGTAATTGGAAAAGCCAACGTTTCAACTGCAATTTTTTTTGTTTCAATACTCGCATGAAATAAATTTTTTACTCGTTGTTCCATCTATTCAATCTCAATTATAATTTTAATTAATGCTCAAAAGCATTTTTAATCCAATTAAATTCTATTGCCTGATTCTCATGGCCATGAAGACCAACCACATCAAATCGGCAAGGCATTTTAGCATATTTTTCATGATAAGCTAAATAATATTCCGCAGTTCTTATCAATTTTATCTGCTTTCTTCTATCGACTGTCTCAACTGCTTCTCCAAAAAAAGTGTTTTTTCGATAACGCACTTCAACAAAAACTAAGGTGTTTGTATCTTGCATAATTAAATCAATCTCCCCCATTTTAGAACGGAAGTTACGCTGGATATATATCAGACCTTTTTCGATAAGATATTGTTGCGCCATGGACTCTGCGAGGCTACCCTTATTTTTGTCCCTATTTTTATCATTAATCAATCGTATGAACCTCTCCTTGATCAAACTGAGCCCAAACCAATTTTCTCATAATTTGATTATTACTGCCTAAAGAAAGTTCTCCAGTATATCCTTGAATAACTGTACTCGGTGAATATTTCCATTCTTGGCGCTTCATGACAACCGTAAAAGCATCTCGTCCCAAAGCATATAATCGTGGGAAATGGCTCAATTTTGATGCTGTTGGATTAAACACCCAAGGCATATCGTCAAACATAATGCCATTGAGATCTTGATCCGCTGCAGGTGAAGGAATACCACTATATACCAGAGAGATCGAATAAACTGGTAAATCTCCCGCGTAATAAAACTTCAGTAAAGGATTAATTTGACGAGCTTTGGGTGGTTGCGCAACCAGAAAAACCATATCCACATCTTGCCTTCGAAGCGCCGGAGTTGGGGCATTTTCAACACGTCGTCCTGCACTTTGCACCAACATAGGTTGACGAACCAGCTTGGCATTTGCTTCTGCTTTCTCATTCACTTGTAACACTTGGCGAACATACGCACTCAAATCTTGATTAGGTGCATAGAAAAATTGGGCATTCACTTGGCCACCTAATTGCCGCCACTGATTGCGAAAAGCCTGAACAACGCCTAATCCCCAAGGCCCTGTTGGAGCAATAATTAAAGCAGAACGTTGCCCTCTTTGATAAGCAAATTGCGCCGCTTGTGTCGCTTCATCTAGAGGAGAAAGACCAAATTGATACAAGTTAGTCGAGCCTTGATAAGACTTACCTATATAGTTTAACGCAATTGTTGTTACGGGAAGTGGTGAACGGGCCATACGCTGAACCTTTTCTTTTTCTAATGGCCCAACGATACAATCCGCTCCATCCAGAATAGCTTGCTCATAAAGACGTTCAATATCCCCTTGCATAGTGTTATAAACACGTACTTTAGTTGTTACTTGCCCGGACTGCAACGCTTGATAATAAGAGTTCATAAACCCATCACGTACAGCTTGCCCAGGCCCTGCCATAGGTCCGCTTAAAGGCAATAATAACGCAATTTGTTTTGGCACAGCCGTTGTATTTTCAGTACTTGTTCCGGTATTATATGAAGCCATATTGTGACTTGTTGAACAACTGACTAAAATAAGAAGAAAGCTTATTCCTAGTACAAAAAAAAGTTTCTTTCTAATGTTCAGCATTTGACTCATTTATTCACCTAGTTTATGTAAAATAATTCTTATTCTATAATGCACAAAGCACATACATCAATACCCGGCACATTATTTCTTGTTGCAACACCGATTGGAAACTTGCAAGATATTACTTTGCGTGCCTTAGATATTTTGAAATCAGTTGATTACATTGCAGCGGAAGATACGCGTAAAAGTAACATTCTTTTACAGCATTTCGGAATTAATAAGCCGTTGCTGTCTTTACATGCTCATAACGAAATATCGCGCTCGCACCAGCTTTTAGAAAAGTTAGAGCAAGGTGCCAAAATTGCATTAATCAGTGATGCAGGCACCCCTCTTATTAGTGATCCTGGCCTCCCTCTTGTTCAACAAGCCAGAGAAAAAGGAATCGCCGTTACGCCTATTCCGGGAGCTTGCGCTCTTATTGCAGCCCTATCTGCCTCAGGTTTTTCTTGCAATCATTTCTTTTTTTTCGGCTTTCTTCCGGCACAATCTCAAGCACGACGCAAAATTTTAACCTCTTTTCAGAGTACACCTTATACAACCATTTTTTATGAAGCTCCACATCGTATTCTTGATTTATTTGAAGATATGCAGAGTATTTTTGAAGAGGAACGAATCGTAGGATTTGCAAAAGAAATCAGTAAACGCTTTGAATTCTTTTTTTCAGGTACGTTTAAAGAAGCATTAGCATGGCTTACATTGGAGCCAGAGCATCAGAAAGGTGAGTTTGTTGTCATGTTAACAGGAAAACCGACAAACACATCAGAAACCACAGAGGAAATTTCAATTAATATCCCTTTAGAATCACTTTTGAAAAAACTACTTTCATCATTGTCACTAAAACAAGCCGTTACCCTCGCCACTGATATCAGTGGCGAGAAAAAAAATACGGTGTATGCTCTGGCACTAAAATTAGGTGCCTCTCGTAGGGACGAATAATATTCAATATTCGCCCACCATCAATTTTTAGCTCTTATTTTGCTCTGTATCACAGCACTCACCTTTTGTAGCGCATTCTGTTTTACATGTTGATGAACCACAGCAATAGCATTTATTGCAACACTTTTTCAATCCACAATATATAAAACCTGCAATAAGAAAGAAAAAGAATATATCAAAAAATCCCCAAAATGCACCAATAAAACTACCTGCTATTGTTGGCGCATATCCTGGGTAAATAGAAGCTATGGTCGAAATCATCATTAGTCCGTAATTACAAAAAGCACCCAGTATCCCTAAAATAAATAGACCTATTGCATTAGCTAAGCCAAAAGCTATCGAAATTTTGCACCAACAATGATGGTGACCAGAATGACACTTGCAATTACAATTGGAATCACACGAATTATTTGAACAACATTCGCTTTTCATGATGCTAGTCTCCTAATATAAATTTAATATCACTTTTTAAGTATGGCAGCTTTCTTCAACTTCCTCAACTCGAACTCGACCTAAACGATTCATTAAGATTTTTTTACCTGAATTTTTAGAACAGACATAAAAAGTTCCTCCCAATACGCTATTTAAACCTATCGGCGTAAATAACAAATAATTTTCGTAGAGTCCATTCCAAAGCAAGTCTAAATCCTTTTCTTGCCATTGCCATTGAAAAATCAATTTATCTGAAGAGTCATAAACATGATTATCATTCAAGTCTATGAATAAAAGCATACCTGAAGACCAATTTTCAGACTGAGGAGCTAAGATCAATGGCTGTCCCAGCAAAATGGCTTGACTGCGAGCGTAATGTAAAGCAGAAATAATCTCTTCCGTTCGAGCCGACAGCTTATTTTTTAGAAAAAAATCTTGTTGTACCGGCAACACCCACATAAATAAGATAGCCGCAATACTTAATGCAACAAGCAATTCAATGAGGGTAAAACCTCGTGAAGAAATATTAGGTTGGACCATAAAAATATATTAATTACTTATTTTCGTTGACGATATACCCATGAAACCATTGTCAATAATAACAAGGCTGCTACTGCGTTATGACTAACAGCAATATCTAAAGGCAGCAAATGCGTCACTAAAATAACACCCAACGCAAATTGAATGCATACTAATATGATAGCAATTAAGGCAGACCGACGAATCGCAGGTATTTTTTCTTTACATAATACCCACGCACTTAAGCATAAAATATACACAGCCGTTAAAATGGCATTCATTCTGTGAGCCATTTGAATAGCGATGCGTGCAGCACTATCTAATTTTCCGCCCTCATAATCTATTCCAATAGGAGAAAATAAATTAAAAGCATTATGCCAATCCATAGGAGGAACATACAAACCATTACATGTAGGAAAACCAACACAAGCTAAAGAAGCATAGTTTGAACTCACCCATCCACCTAAAGCAATCTGAAAAGCCACTAAAACCAGTCCAATAATCGGCCAGACTCGATGATACTGTAGGGGCGAATAATATTCGCCCAAGATTGGGCGATTATTAATATTATGTAACGGTGCCCCTACAGTTAAACTTAAATAAAGCACTCTCAGCATTGACAAAATAGTCAACCCTCCCAGCAAATGCCCCATCACTACTAAAGGCAATAATTTCCATGTCACGGTCCACATACCCAGCATTGCTTGAAAGATTAGCAATACAACTAAAATACTACACACACCTAAAGGAAAGTCTTCTTTTCTATAACGTTTGGCGAGTGCCTGAACAAATAATGCAAAAATTAGTATACCTAACGTACCTGCCGCATACCTATGAATCATTTCTTTCCAAGCTTTTTGAGGCTCAACTAACTGAGTAGGAAAAACTTGTTGAGCTTCCTCTAATCCTGTCTCAGATTGCGGTAACACCCAATGCCCATAACACCCAGGCCAATCTGGGCAACCTAGTCCCGAGTCTGTTAAACGCGTGTATGCCCCTAATACGACAACAACAAACGCCAATAATAGCGCCACACGCACAATGATAAGAGAAACAGAATTTTTTTTCATATTTTTACCTTAAGAAATATTGTAACAGCTCTCCCGTCATTCCAGCCATGGACTGGCTGGAATCCAGAGACAGGGACGTTATCCATCCTTGGCACTGGATCCTCGCCAATCCCTGGCGAGGATGACGACGTGGGAGAACAGTTAAAAAAATATTTTTGGATTTTAACAGTTTTAGATAAAAAATAAAAACTTGCGCCGTTTGTATTTAATGAATATACTTGCAGCCCTTAATAATCATACATGTACTCATTCTCATGCCATCGCTCAGTGTCATTATTATCGCAAAAAATGAAGCAAAACTTCTTGCTAATTGTCTCGAATCTGTTAAATGGGCTAATGAAATTATTGTATTAGATTCCGGCAGCACGGATAATACGATTGAAATTGCAAAAAAATATACCTCCCATGTCTATGAAACGGATTGGCCTGGATATGGAGTTCAAAAACAACGAGCTTTAGATTATGCCACCTGCGATTGGGTTTTAAATATTGACGCTGACGAAGAAGTTTCTGAATCATTAAAGAAAAAATTATTCGAGATAATGGAACAACCCGTTGACGCCTGTCGGATTCCTATTGCCATGATGTTTTACCAAAAAATGATGAAACATTCATGGTGCCCTCGTCAACATATTCGTTTTTTCAGAAGAAAAGACGCCCGATACAACAGTAATATTGTTCACGAACAAGTAGAACTTCCACCCGATAGTCGAATAATAAAGCTCAAAGAACCTATACAGCATTATTGTTTCCGTGATTTTAATCACGCGTTATATAAACTTAATAGGTACTCATCTTATACAGCCAAAATGCGAAAACGAGCAGGAAAATCGAGTTCACTCTCTAAAGCTGTTTTTAGCAGTTTATGGATGTTTTTTCGTTGCTACTTTTTGCAATTAGGCTTTATTGATGGGAAACCCGGATTTTTACTCGCCATATTAAGTGCAGAAGGTTCTTTCTATCGTGGTATCAAACAGATTTATTGTGAAGAAAGCTTAGATGATCTCCCGTTATCTGACTAATTTAAATCAAAAAGTCCTTGATTTTCCTATTGTATCTTGGTGTTTACTTGGACTAATTTTATTTATTCCTGTGAGTACGACATTTAGTCAGATTTTCTGGATTGTCTCCTTAATACTTATTCTTATCCTTCCTCATTACCAACGCTTTTTGCCCTTAATTTTTAAAACGCCTCTTGCATACTTTTCTATTGCTTTATTCCTCATGGCATGCCTTGCCTGCTTTTGGGGAGAAGCTTCATTATCTGCAAAATGGGCAATGGCCATGAAATATTTGAAGTATCTTTTCTTCCCTATACTTATTGCAGGCTTTACTCATTCGACATTTCGCTATCGAGCACTCCATTTTTTTCTAGGCATTATGAGCCTCACAGCCTTTTTATCTTTTTTAAAATGGACCACGTGGCTTACTTGGCGCAGCGCAGACCCTGGCGAAGTTTTTTATAACCATATCATGACAGGTATTATGATGTCTTATGCCAGTTACGTAGCGGCATGGTTATTTTATATTTCTTGGACAAAAAACTCTTTGAAGCATAAAATAATGTATGGTTTTTTATTTGGGTTCTTTACATTTCAGATTTTCTTTATTAGCCCAGGACGCACTGGCTACATTACCTATCTTATTCTCGTAATAATTTTTTTATTTGACATTTTTTCCATAAAAAGGGCTTTAATTGCCTTATTAATTGCTTTTCTTACGCTAAGCGTCATCAGTTATAAAAGCCCTGTAGTACAACAAGGTATTTATAATGTCTCGCATGACATGCTTGCCTATAAAAATCATTACTTAAAAACCTCTCTTGGCTATCGCATACAATTTCACGACTTTGCCAAAGAGTTGTTTAAGCGGCATTGGTTAATTGGAAACGGCACAGCTGGCTTTGCCTATGCTTTTCATACTGAAAATCCAATTCCAAGTTGGAAAGACTTAGCTGAGCCTCACAGTCAATATTGGCTGTTTTTAAGCGAATTTGGCTTCTTGGGACTTTCAATTTTTTGTCTTTTTTTGTATTTTCTTATTCGAGAAATATTACAATTAAAAGAAATGCGTCTTTTAGCTATAGGTCTATTGGCTATCTTTATAGCAGGCAATTTTACAGACTCACTATTTTATTATTCCACTATGCTTTTGTTTTTTATGACCATGACCGCACTATGTTTAGGAGAAAAATATGAAAGACAAGCTTTCCGGTAGTGCCTTAAGTTTATTTTTAAGCAAAAAAAGCCAACAAAACGACAGCTTATTATGTATTGTTACACCGAACTTATTAAGTGCACAGCGTCTTCAAGATGAGATCACTTTCTTTTCAACTTCAGACGCTAGTAATATTTTTACTTTTCCCGACAGAGAAACATTACCTTACGATCGTTTTTCTCCACATCAAGATATTATTTCTGAACGTTTGGCTACCCTATCAAAGCTCAAAACACTAAAAAAAGGAATTTTGATTGTTTCCCTGCCAACATTTTTACATAAGCTCCCCCCCTATAGTTTTATCGCCGCACATAGCCTGCATTTATCGATTAAACAGCATTTAGATATTGATGCGTTCCGTGAACATTTAACCAAAGCAGGATATCTTTTGGTCACCAAAGTGATGGAACACGGCGAATGTGCTATTCGTGGATCCATTATTGATATTTATCCCATGGGAAGTGTGCATCCTTTTCGTATTGATCTTTTTGATAATGAAATTGATACCATTCGCTTATTTGATGTCGACTCTCAGCGTTCTTCTGAAAAAGTGGAACAAATTGCACTATTACCCGCGCGCGAATTTCCCTTAGATTCAAAAGGTATTGCTCATTTTCGTAGTGCTTTTCGGCAGCATTTTGAAGGAAATCCTACTCATTGCCCTATTTATAATACTATTAGCGACGGTATGGCTCCTGCAGGTATTGAATATTATTTGCCTTTATTCTTTGATGAAAGTGCTACTTTATTTGACTATTTATCGCCAAGCACCGAATTTTTTCTTATTAATGATAAAGAAACCTTAGAATGTGCAAGTAACAAATTTTTAAAAGAAGTAAACGAAAGATATAGCCAACAAAAATATGACATCACGCATCCTCTACTTGCTCCTGATGCCTTATTTTTGTCCATGGAAACTTTTCAATCCACAATAAAGCTTTTCCAACACACCGAAATTCCTTATCAAGAGATGTTTTTTCCTGTCGATATTGCAGCACAAAAAAACATTCAACATCCTTTTGATAAGCTCAAACAGTATCTAACGACAACAACCTCTCGTGTCCTAATTTGCGCCCAAACTGCAGGGCGACGTGAGTTATTAAGTGAACAACTGACAGCGGCTAAAGTTAATTTTAAATCTTTTTCCTCTTGGCATGATTTTATTCAAGATTCTGCTCACATTGGCCTTAGCTATGGCCCATTAGAGTCAGGATTGAATCTGGATCAACTCAGTATTATTACCGAAGCTGAGCTTTGGGGAGAAACACTTGTACGCCAAAGAAAAACAACTCGCCGCACTCTCGATGTTGATACTATTGTTCAAGATTTAAGTGAATTACATATAGGTTCAGCAGTGGTACACATTGAATTTGGTGTGGGTCGTTACTTAGGTCTTCAACATTTAGATTATGATCGTCAAACCAACGAGTTTCTTGCTTTAGAGTACGCTGGCGGCGATAAAATTTATGTACCCGTCACCGATCTTAACAAAATTAGCCGCTATACAGGTCTCGATCCGGATCATGCTCCACTCCATAAACTAGGTACTGGGCAATGGCAAAAAGAAAAGAAAAAAGCGCAAGAAAAAATTCATGATGCAGCTGTTGAGTTATTAGAAATTTATACGCAAAGAGAAGCACAAGAAGGTTTTTCCTATGCAAAACCTGATAATGACTATCAAACATTTGCGGCAGCATTTCCTTTTGAGGAAACGCCGGATCAACAACTCGCTATTCAACAAGTACTAAATGACATGCAAGCTAAACGCCCTATGGATCGTCTTATCTGTGGCGACGTAGGTTTTGGAAAAACTGAAGTCGCCATGCGCGCCTGTTTTCTTGCGGTTCAAAACGGCAAACAAGTCTGCATACTCGTTCCAACCACATTACTTGCCGCTCAACATTATGAAAATTTTAGTGATCGATTTGCCGAGTTTGGATTAACCATTGAATTGCTTTCGCGCTTTCGCACCGGCGAAGCTTCTCGCAAGGTTTTAGACGGTCTACAATTAGGCCACGTGGATATTGTCATAGGGACACATAAGTTATTATCAAAAAATATTAAATTTAAAAATTTAGGTTTGCTCATTATTGATGAAGAGCATCGTTTTGGTGTTAAGCAAAAAGAGGCAATAAAAGCATTGAGACATGAAGTAGATATTTTAGCGTTAACCGCCACTCCCATACCAAGAACATTAAATATGTCTCTTTCTGGATTGCGAGATATTTCCGTCATTGCCACGCCTCCTTTAAAGCGTTTAGCCATTAAAACGTTCGTTATGGAAAAAAATGCATCACTCATTCGTGAAGCCATTTTGCGGGAAATTATGCGTGGCGGGCAAGTTTTTTATTTGCATAATCAAGTTTCATCCATTGAAAATACTGCGGCAGAATTAAGAAAACTCATTCCCGAAGCTTCTGTTCAAGTCGCTCATGGTCAAATGGCCGAACGCCAACTTGAAAAAATTATGTCGGATTTTTATCACCGGCGTTTTCAAGTACTCGTTTGTTCGACGATTATCGAAACCGGCATTGACATTCCGACAGCGAATACAATTATTATTGAACGCGCCGACCGATTTGGTTTAGCGCAGCTGCATCAATTGCGCGGTCGCGTTGGTCGTTCACACCACCAAGCCTATGCTTATTTATTAACTCCTTCTCAAGACTTAATGACATCGGACGCTATTAAGCGTTTAGATGCGATTTTATCTATTGAAGATCTTGGTGCAGGGTTTAGTCTAGCCACCCATGATCTTGAAATTCGAGGCGCAGGTGAATTATTAGGTGAAGAGCAAAGTGGTAATATGCATACCATTGGTTTTAGTTTATACATGGAGTTATTGAATACCGCTGTCGATGCATTAAAATCAGGCCGCATTCCAGAGCTTGATAAAACTCTGCATGCAGGCCCTGAAATTAATCTTAACCTTAGTTTAGTTATTCCCGAAAACTATATTGGCGACGTGCATACTCGTTTAGTGCTCTATAAGCGTATTGCTCATACAGAAAGCCCCCAGCAACTCGATAATTTGCAAGTAGAAATGATTGATCGTTTTGGTTTGCTTCCACCTTCTGTTAAAAATCTCTTTCGTGCAACAGAATTAAAATTTGTTGCTCAATCATTAGGTGTTAAAAAAATCTCTGCTAATGCTGAAAGTGCCAAGATTGAATTTGACGAACATCCTAAAATTCGTCCTGAAAAACTCATCACCTTAATTCAAGTACAACCTAAAACGTACCAACTTGCTGGCTCTTCTCAGTTAAAATATCGTTTCCCCCTCGAGAGTAATCCCATTGACGAATTATTTAAGTTATTAAAGGTATTGTCTGAATAAGCTAATAATAGGTATACTTGGCGCATAAAATTTACTATACATTAATCCATTATGAATTTAACAGAAGAACGTTCTAAACAACTTACAATTTCTCGCTATGTACCAGGGGAAATTAATATTGGTGAGAATTCTTATCAATCCAGCTTACTCATTACACCTTCTGGACAAATTTTAACCTGGCCCCTACAAGATCTTGATGATTTTACGGAAGCTCATTGTCAAGAAATGATTACTCATCATCCCGATGTTGTTATTGTGGGAACAGGCACGGATCACCGATTACCCAACTTACAAATTATTCATTATTTTACTGGTCATCGCATTGGCATTGAAATGATGAGTACTGAAGCGGCTTGTCGAACTTATAACATATTAGCACTTGAAGGCCGGCACGTAATGGCAGCACTCATTATTTGATAAACTATTTTGGAGAAAACATCTTATGTTAAACACTTTTTTTGCTCGAGCTATTGTGGCGATATCTTTTTCTGTGTTTACTTTCTGTGCTTCAGCTTCAACTCCTGCAACAGAAAGTTTTAAAGAAGGAAAAGACTACCAAGTTATTCCTCGCAATGCCAATATTCCTCATTTTTCCAACAATGAAGTCACCGTTACGGAGTTTTTCAGTTATGGTTGTCCTTGGTGTTATGAGCTAGAACCTCAATTAGAAAAATGGTTGCTCAAAAAGCAACCGCAAGTCACCTTTAACCGTATTCCTGTTGTCTTTGAGAAAAATTGGGATCTTTATGCTAAAGCCTATTATATTGCCCAAGCACTGGGAATAGAAAAACAAATCACTCCTAAAATATTTTATGCTATTCAAGAAAGAAATAAGACTCTCGGCACAGAGACTGCTATGGAAGATTTTTTTATCAATGAAGGTGTAAAACGAAAAATTGCTGAAGATGCATTTGCGTCCTCTCCCACTCTCGATACTGAAATTAAACAAGGTTTACAATTAATGCAAGCTTACCAAATCTATGTTATTCCCAGTATTGTTGTTGATGGCCACTATAGAACAGATTTACAAATGGCTACTAGTGAAAAAAGAATGATTGCCATTACGCAGTTTTTGGTTGAAAAAAGAAAGCTTGAGAAAAAAATACATTGAAATGAAAAAATATATTAAACTCATGCGCCCATACCAATGGGTAAAGAATTTATTTTGCTTGGCAGGCGTTGTTTTTGGGTTACATTTTGCTGAAAGTAACTTATTATTTTCAGCCCTACTGACTTTTATTGTCTTTTGTCTGGCAGCAAGTTCTATTTACGTACTCAATGATATTATTGATGTTGTGGCTGATCGAGCCCATCCTAAAAAGAAAGAACGCCCCATTGCTGCAGGTAAAATAAGCATAAGTCAGGCTTATTGTTTCTTTACGCTTCTCTTATGTGGCGCTCTTGGATTAGCGGCATTTGTCAGTCAGTACCTCGTCCTCATTGTTCTAATCTACATCATCATGAATATGTATTACTCTAAAAAAGGTAAGCATATTGTTATCTTTGACGTATTTATTATTTCTATTGGTTTTTTATTACGTGTATTTGCAGGAACTTTTTGCATTGGCATCAGTATTTCTCAATGGCTCGTACTCTGTGTCATGATGCTCACTTTATTTTTAGGTTTTTCTAAACGTAGATCTGAATTATTAGCTATTGAAGGCATTCCTCATAAAGAACGCGGCCTGCAACGTCGAGTGCTCGAAAAATATGAACCCAAAATGCTGGATATGTTTATTTCTATTACAGCAGGAGCATCCATTTTAAGCTATGCTTTATTCATTGTGATTAATCACTTCAATTCTAATATCATTTATACCGTGATATTTGTCATTTACGGCATATTTCGTTATATCTTTCTTCTTTATGCTCACGGCGGCGGACAAGACACGGCTAATGAACTACTCGATGATAAGCATTTAATTATCACTATTGGTTTATGGATTGCTAGTTATGTGGGGATTTTATTGCTGTCATGACACATCTGCATTCATGGGGAAAAATACCATCGTCTACCCCAAGCGCCATTATAAACCTTGATAATCGTCATCAAAGCCTAGAAAAATCTGAGTCTTCAGTTTTAGCTGTGGGCAATTTACGTTCTTATGGAGATGAAGTTTATAATGATAATGGGGTCATTTTTAATTGCCAACCTCTCAATAAATTCATCGCATTTGATCGTGTGAATGGTTATTTAACAGCTGAATGTGGGATTACTTTTGAACAAATTCTACAGCTAATTGTTCCCTGCGGATGGTTTCTTCCTGCAACGCCTGGAACACAATATGTAACACTTGCAGGCGCTATAGCAAATGATGTTCATGGAAAAAACCATCATGCTTGCGGTAGCTTTGGTTGTTTTGTTGAAGAATTTGAATTGGTTCGCTCTAATGGAGAACGCTTTATTTGCTCCAAACAGGAAAATGAAAATTATTATTACGCGAGTATTGGAGGCATGGGGCTCACGGGTTGGATGAGTTGGGCAAAGATTAAATTATTATCCATTACTAACTCAGCAATGATCACCAACGCCTACAAATTTTCTCACTTACAAGAGTTTTTTGAGTTAAACGCTGATTTAGAAAAGAGACATACTTATACGGTAACTTGGATTGACTGCTTAGCCAAGAAAAAAAATCTTGGTCGCGGAATACTTTTTACCGGTGAACATGCAGGATATTTGGAGCATGTGCCGCCAAGAAAAAAAGGAAAATTATCTGTTCCTTTTTCTCCTCCATTTTCATTCATTAATCAATTAACGTTAAAAGCTTTTAATACGGCTTATTATCATCGCCCTATTTCATCAGGTACACGAATCATCCATTATGAACCCTTTTTCTATCCATTGGATAATATTCAAAATTGGAATCGACTCTATGGAAAAAAGGGATTTTATCAATATCAATGTGTTGTTCCAATGGACATCGCTTACGATGCGATTAAAGAATTATTGACGCTCATCAGCGCAAAAAAAATGGGATCATTTTTAATTACACTCAAAACATTTGGCTCTATTTCTTCAGGAGGATTGCTTTCATTTCCTCGGCCAGGTGCCACATTAGCCTTGGATTTTGCTAATGAAGGAGAAAAGACATTAAACTTATTTGCCGAACTCGATAAAGTTGTTTTAGCAGCTAAAGGTGCATTATATCCCGCAAAAGATGCGCGCATGTCTGCAGAAATGTTTGAGTGTGGTTATCCCGCATTAAATGAATTCATCAAGTATATAGATCCACAGTTTAATTCTAATTTGTGGCAACGCGTTTTTAGAAGTCATTCATAGAGGTCATTCATCATGAAAAATGCTATTGTATTTGGAGCCACTTCAGGTATTGCTCAATCCACCATTCATCAGCTTGCACAAAATGGTTATAACTTATATTTATTAGCACGTAGTCCCGAGCTCATGAATGACTTTGCTCAAGATTGTCATGTGCGATATCCTCAAATTCAAGTGGAATTAGCCTCCTACGATGCTAGTAAAGATACGGGTGAAATTTTAACTCAAAAAATTGATAATGCTTTTGAAAAGCTCGGTAAAGTTGACTTGATATTCATTGCTCATGGTACCTTGCCCGATCAAACCGTCTGCGCACAAAGTTGGGAAAAAGCTCAAGAAGCTATTCAAATAAATGCTTTAAGCATTATTGAAATTTGCCATAAAACAGCTTTAAAACTGCAACAACAAAAACATGGCTCGATTGCTGTTATTAGCTCAGTTGCCGGACTCCGCGGACGACAAAGTAATTATATATATGGCACAACAAAGGGCATGTTGAACATTTATTTACAGGGCTTACGTAATAGCTTATACCCTGATAATATTCATGTATTAACCATTCTGCCTGGATTTGTGGACACCAAAATGACCACAAGTTACAAAAAAGGCTTGCTGTGGGCCAAGCCTGACGTTGTAGCCAAAGATATTATGAATGCTATTAATAAAAAACAAGATATTTTATACACTCCTTGGTTTTGGCGTTACATTATGCTGATATTAAAATCAATTCCTGAAAGCTTATTTAAAAAATTAAAAACATGAAAAATATTATTATTACCGGTGCTGGCGGGTTAGCCGGATTAAACCTATTAACGCAGCTTAAAGATCAACATGAATGCATTATTGCTATTGATAAAAATGCAAAACGCATTAAATTAATTCAAAGACTTTTTCCTCTCGTTCAAGCTGAATGCATTGACTTATCACACGATAGTGCGCTTTGGGAGCACTTATTTTCTGAAGGAGAAACGGTCATTCAATTGCATGCACAGATTCAAGACCTGGATCCTAAGCCTTATTGGGATAATAATGTTTATTCTATTGAAAAAGTAGTCACTGTCGCTAAAAAATATAGTTGCAAACATCTTATTCACACCAGCTCTTCTGTTGTTATTTCTGTCTCTAAAGATTTATACGTTCAAACAAAAACAGAGGGCGAAAAAATTGTTGTCAACAGTGGATTACCCCATACAACACTTCGCCCTCCTCTCATGTATGGCTGCTTTGATTATAAACATTTAGGTTTCCTTACCATGCTGATGGAAAAATTACCCGTCTTACCTTTTCCTGGTAATGGCAAATATATTCGGCAACCTCTTTATGTGCTGGATCTCTGCGCTGTTATACTCAGTGCCATGAAAAAGGGTCCTTCCAATCAAGTGCATGATTTAATTGGTAAAGAGCAAATTTATTTTATTAATTTACTTAAAATTATTCGTGACAAACGGAAAATCAAGTCGCTATTACTTCCTTTACCCTTGAGATTATTTGCTTTTCTTGTAAAGCTTTGGGGAACCATTTTTGGTAAAGCTCCGTTTGTAAAAGATCAAATTCTTGCTTTAACTGCAGGCGATTTTTTTGAACTATCTGATTGGGAAAGCGAATTTGGGGTGCAATATACTTCTTTTGATGATGCCATCAATCAAGTGTTAGCCAGTAAATATAAAGATTACCGGAGTGGGCATGATGAATAATCAAAAAGTGGTTGTTATTGGTGGAGGAGCCTCGGGCATTTCTTCCATTGTTACCTTATTAGATGCAGGCTTTACTAACATTACTCTCATTGAGGGCGAAGAGCGCTTAGGTGGATTGGCTTATTCTTTTGAACACGAAGGTAAATTTTTTCATACGGGTTATCATCAGATTTTAGAGTCAGATAAGCCTCTGCTGGCTTTATTTAAGCGATTAAATCTATTTGAAAACATTACTTGGAAAAAATGCGCCAATGTGATTTATTTTAATGGCAAAATTTATGATTTGACCAAACCCATGGATTTTCTGCGCTTTCCATTATCTTTACCCTCCAAAATCCGTTTCGTTTTATTTATGGCCCTATGTTATACAAAAAAAGATTGGAGCACGTTAGATAATGTATCAGCACAAAGCTGGATTGAAAAAATAGCGGGCAAAGAAGTCCTAGATAAATTATTTGCCCCACTATTCGACATTAAATTTGGTTTAAAACCTGAAGAAGTCAGTGCCGCATGGGTAGGTAGTCGCTTGGGAGCCAAAGAAGGTAGCTGTCGATTTGGCTGCATTTTAGGTAAAGAATGGACTCACGAGCTATTTAAACACTCTTATGCTTATTTAGAAAGCAAAGGAGTGAATATTCAATTAAATACGCGCGTTAACAAAATTCTCACTCAAGATAACAAAATTTCAGGTGTAGAAACAGCAACCGGATTCGTTGAAGCTGATATTGTGATCAGCACCATGTCACCTATTATTTTAAAGCGGTTAATTGAATTACAAGATCCGCTGCTCGATAAAATTACGTATATTGACTCCGTTTCCACCATTATTTCAACCAATAAAACCGCTCAAGATGTTTATTGGTTAATGTTAATGCGCCCTCGCGAGTTTTCTGGCGGCATCTTTAAACTCACGGATTTAAATCCGCAATTAGGCAATAATAATGAAGTTATCTTAAACTTTTTTACAAATATTGACCATGGAAGCAGCTTAAAGTTATCTGATGAAGAACTACTGCAATCTTATTCAGAAACCTACAAAAAAATATATAACGAAGATTTACAAATTAATTGGTATAAAATTAATCGTATTCCATATGTTTCTGCAAAATATGTTAAAGGATATAAAAACCCACCTCCTAGAACTAAAATTTCAGGTTTATATTTAACAGGAAATTATATGTCTTATCCTTCTGTTACCTCGACAGGAACAGCAATTGACGCAGGACATAAATCAGCACAAGCTGTTATTGATGATAATTTAGGAAATAAATAAGCATGTCCACAACAACATTCAAACATCAAGTAATTTTTTACTTTCTGTGTGGCGCTTTTTCAACGAGTTGGGACTTTATTATTTACTACTCCCTCTATCACGGAGGTGTTCAGTTAGATATTGCCAAAGGCTCATCTTTTCTTATTGCAACATTTATTTCATACTTTTTAAATAAATATATTACCTTTAAAACCCAACAACGTTCTTTTACAGAGTTTGCCAATTTTGTGATTGTACATTTATTATCTATGGCAATTGATGTAGGCACTAATCGACTATTTTTATTACTTTTAGGCTATTTTATCGCCGGCCATAATAAAATGGTTTTTAGTTTTATTCTTGCCACGGGGTGCAGTGTTACATCCAATTTTATTGGACAGAAATTTTGGGTATTTAGAATTAAAAATAGAAGTCAAATCGCATGTCCTTAAAAAAACAACTTGTGGGTTACACCATTTCCGGAATTTGTGCGACTGGCACCGATTATATCATTTATAATGCATTAATTTATGCGGGATTATCTTACTACAGTGTCGCCAAAACCATTTCTTTCTTATGTGGGACACTCGTAGCCTTTTTTTACAATAAGTATATTACGTTTCAGGCTCCTGAAAAATCTTATCGCGAAGTGGCTTTATTTTTTGTTTTGTATGTTATTTCAATGGTATGCAATGTCAGTATTAACAGTTTTGGACTGGAATTATTCCATCATTTCCTGTCGTTTCAGTATAGTTTAACTGCGGCCTTTTTATTGGCTACATTTGCCAGCATGGCAATTAACTTTATTGGGCAAAAATGCTGGGTTTTTGCAAAGAAGGCTAACGCATAGATGCTCCATACCTTATTAGGTACAATATAAAGATATTAAGTAAAATTTCTTTAACGTGAGTTAACAGTATGCTAATTTTTATGTAACTCTGCTGAATAGATACACATTTAAAATCTAAAATACAAAAATGGACTATATGAATTACTGCTTAGAGGCAATAAAGTGACTAATAGCACCCCCATTGCGGTAAACATGCTTGAATATTGATAAGTTTGAATCAACCATTTGTTTTTAGATGTTATTAAATAATCTTTTATGTAAGAATTTAATCCCAAAGAAAGTATAATTCCTATGGCAAAAGCAAATAATGCCAATATATTCAATTCACCGCCTAAATCTTGAATATCAAAATTAACAGGAATTACCATTGCTTTAAAAAAGGCGGCTGCATCACTAAAATTTTCTGCCCGAAATAACACCCAACCAAATGACACAGCCACAAGAACATAAACATGTCTCATAAAATTAGGTAATGAGTGAATAAATTGTCCAAATTTAGTACGTTCCAACACTAAAAACAAACCATGAAACAGCCCCCATGCTAAAAAAGTATAACTAGCACCATGCCATAATCCACATAAAGCAAACACCAGAATAAGATTAAAATACGTTCTTGCTTCAGATTTTCTATTGCCTCCTAAAGGAATATAAACATAATCTCTAAACCAGCTCGATAATGATATATGCCAACGGCGCCAAAAATCTTGTATGGATAAAGCTCTGTAAGGAAAGTTAAAATTTTCTTTATATTTAAAGCCAAGCATTAAACCAATACCAATGGCCATGTCTGAGTACCCAGAAAAATCAAAATAGATTTGCAAAGTATAAGCTATTGCTCCGAGCCAAGCGGTCGCAAATGTAAGATCTGCATGAGGTAAAGCAAAAGCTTTATCAGCTACAATTGCAACTGTATTGGCAATTAATATTTTTTTCCCCATACCAAAACAAAATCTTAAAATACCATTTTTGAATCCTGCTCGCGTAATGATTCTATGGTAAAAAGAATGACGAATATCCCTATATCTCACAATTGGCCCTGCAACTAATTGAGGAAAGAGAGAAACATAACAAATAAAAGTAAAAATATTCTTTTCATATTGAACTTTTCCCCAATACACATCAATTACATAACTTAACGCGTGAAAAGTATAAAAACTAATACCTAAAGGTAAAATGATATTGGTTACGCCCATATCAACTTTAGAATCCAGAAAATAATTCACATTGTCCATCACAAAGTTGAAATACTTAAAATACACCAGTAATCCAACAGAAATCACAATAGCCATAAGTAAATAAAGCTTTTTCAGCATTTGATTCTTGCTGAGGCCAATTAATATCCCTGAAATATAATTAATAAAAATACAACTTAACATTACAACAATGTAATTTTTTTCGCCCCAATAATAAAATAACAAACTAAAAAGCATAAGCACAAAATTTTGCACTTTCACCCATTTTACAAAAAGAAAGTTAGCAATAATGGCACAAGGTAAAAAGAAAAACAGAAAAAATAACGACGAAAAAACCATATCGATGCCCTCACAAAATTAAGCTTCTGGCAATATTTTTAGGCCCATCAACCGTAACCCTAAAAATTTAGTATCCTCTGATGGGGGGGTAGCAACGGGGGATAATATTTTCAAATGAAAAAGTATGTATCCTGCTTTGTTAGCATCTCTTTTTTGTTCTATATTTACTAGAGTACTTTTTATTCCATCACCATTTTGATAATCAAATTTTTCAAGCAACGTCTCATGTTCATTATAAATTTCAAAAGCTTGTTTAGGAAATTCTGGTGTAACATATCCACCATACAGTAATTCCAGTTTGAATTTTTCAGGTAATCCTTTAGATGAAATAAGGAAAGTTGCTTCACGAGCATTCGTCCATTCTCCTACATTTTGAACAGCCTCCCATCCGTTGGCCAGCCAAATTTTACCGTTACTCGAAAAAGTTTTCACTTCCTCATTTATAGGCATACTGGGTAAACTCCAGTCTAACGGCTTTGGCTGAATAGCCAATTCTTTCTTAGCAGGTTGTGGATAATAAATAGAGTAAACAGAATCAAACGCTTTCTCTCCAGCCACTTTTCCGTTAACAATGATAATAGAGGCTTTATAATTTCCTGGTGGCAATGTTGATTGATTAAGCACTCCAGAAAAACCAGATATTCCTAAGTTAGTACCATCTTTATGTGTTTCTTTTATACTACTATTTCGCTCCTGATCGAGACGATAATAATAAGTATTTTCATTACTTGATAATTTTAAATAAGTTCTGCTGTTTGCTGCATCTTGATGAGGTAAATACCCCCAACCATTGACGCTTACTTTGTTATCTATAACTGTTAAAGGATTAATAGAAGCCTCAACCACTGAATTATTGCTATAAGACTCCACGGATGTAGGCTCTAAATTTGGCGATGGATTATAAGAAAATTGATATAAAGACCGTGATGTCAATTCAAAAACAATCATTTTAGGATGATACATTTCAATAAGACGCGAAAGATTATAATTCTTATTTGACGCATGAATTCTAATAGTGTCATAAAAATCATTATGAAAGTAAACACCCCATGCTTCTGAATACGAGTCACAAATGAGCAAGCAACTATCTCTGTTTTCAGAAAGCAAGTTAAAATTTTCATAAGGTGCTGTTTGGATTACTATGTTTTGATTTCCATCAAAAGGCCCCATTTCTTTAGTCACACCGTTAATATCACGTCCTAACATAAGTATATTCAAACCAGATAAATCAGGCGTTGCTTTGGTTGACCACATGTCATCTCTTTGTAACAGAGCGGCAAAAAAACCAATTTTAGTTTTATCGTTTTCAAACTTCAGATTTTGAGATTTCAAATGTATTCCATACTTAGATGCAACATTTTTTGCTAATTCCTTATAAGCAATATACGCACCCAAGTAATTCCAATGAGGATCCCCTCTAAGGTAAAGATCTAAATTATTTTCTTTTTTTGCTTGCAATAATGCAGGTCTTACATCAATAAAATTAATATTTTCTGCAGGTAAAACTTGACTTGCTTGATCAAACATAGAGGTATGTGATTTCTTTTTCACATAACTTGGCAAATACTCAGAATAAATTTCTATGGCATCTGGAGCAACCAACACAATAAATGGAATATTATATTTACTTGCTATCTCATTCATTCGCTTAAGACTATTGACAAAGAGTCTCAAATCTTCTGGGTTAGGCACTTCTTTTCCCGTATATAAATCCACATGATGCAAATTAGTATCACCGATAAAATTGCCTGCAAAAAACCATCCATTTTTACCAAAAACTACATCATTAAGTTTAGTATTAACACCCAAATAATAATTAAAGTCCTGCCAGGTTTTACTCAGGGTAGTAATAGCAGTAGCTTTATCTGCATACCATTTTTCAATTCCAGAAAAATCTGTTTTTTCTGGCTCAGTTAACTTGAGCTCAGGAAATTGATACGGCATACGATTCAAATTTTTTTTAATATATTCCTCATCTGTTTTTTGAAATAATCCAATACTAGGAAGAAAAATGATGATTAAAAAAAGCAAAATAAAAAACTGATGGGCCAACCTCTTTAATTTCATATCTAAACGATTTATACTCCAAGTTTTTAATCGCCGCCATGATATATTAGCATAAGAAAAATATCAATGTTTAAGAATAGCCCAAATGTAGGCAAGTACTCTTTCCAATATTATTAGCCACTAAACAACATGAACATGAGCACACCCATGAGCACACCAATGGTTTACCAAAGCAAAATTTTGACATATATCTTTATTTTTTTGCTTCCTCTAATACTGTTATTTTTATTATCTTACCAAACTATTGTAGCCGCAGGAGCAGGTCAACCCACATCAGATCTTGCCTCTAATATGCTGCTTGTTAATAAAATTTATCAGCATGGGTATTTACTCTTTGGCAACTACTCGCGCTTCGGATTTAACCACCCTGGCCCTTTTAGTTTCTATCTATTTTTCTTCGGCGAAAATATTTTTACACTTTTTGATTTTACTCGTTGGCAAAGTTGGATTATTACTATTGTCCTACGTAATGCTTTTATGATTTCAGTAGCCTCTATTTTATTTTCCCAGTACATCCGAAAAAGCATTAGAATCTTTGACGTTTTGCTTTTTCAAATTATTTTTATTGCTGTATTAAATGTTGACTTGTTCTCTACTTGGCCACCTCATATTGTTATTGCAACTTTTCTTGTATTTATTCTCTCTCTCTCTCTTTATTTTAGAGATAATGAATTTTTATGGTTAACTATACTCACGGGATTAATACTCATTAGTGACTATGTTACTCAAGGGCCTATTATTTCACCCGTTATATTATTTGTTTTACTTTATAATATTTGGTATAAAAAACGTCCTTTATTTGAACGTCATTTTCGTAGAAATATAGTTTCTATAAGCTTATTTGTATTAATATTTTTATTGCCTATTCTTTTTGATGTGCTCATTAATCATCCCAATAATATTCAAAAAATATTACAAGTGAACAAGCAATTTGTTTTTGCCCCACAACCTTCTTATTGGGAGACAATAAGGGTTTTTGGTACCGCATTTTCAGCTAAAATATTTCAATCTTATTTTCTTACCAATTTGTACTATTTTGCAGGTCTTCTGGGCGTATTTTCTCTTGGATTTATAATATTAGAACACAAAACAAAACCAGCCTTCTTAAACTTAAGTTACATATTGCTCATCATTTTTATGCTGTTGTGTACAGGCATATTTATTAATAAACATACCTTACAACCTTTATATCCTTATACCATTTTTTGCTTTACTGTTATTTATCCTTTACTGCTGTCTTTGCTATGTTCTACTGCTTGCTCTGATTTTCAATCATCAACATGGAACAAAATTAAAAATGCTCTTTTCCTAGTTCTTTCCCTAGGAATGCTTATTCAACCTATTTATTTCTTTATGTATGCAAAGCCATCCTTTAATAAAGATATCGCTATTCTTGCAAAATATTTTTTGAACCATCATTCAAAATCTATCATATTTGGACACCCAGATGTCAATGATTGGCCTGAAATGTCTGGACTTTTAGTATATTTAATAGATCATCATGTAGACGTCTATACAAATCGGAAAGATTTTTATACACCAGAAAGAGAAGAACTCAATACTCCTCCTAACTATTTATTACTTCAGAAAAAATACTGTGCTTATATGGCTTGTGACATCGTTTCACAAAGTGACAAAAGAGTAATTATAAAAGCCCCTGCCATACAACCACAATCTGCTGAAAAAATTACTGGTGATGTCATACCCATTGATGTTACAACAGATATAAAAGAGATTACGCTTGAACCTCAAGTCAGTGAAATAGAGCTTCCCTTATTAATTTCTAATCGAAGTCAATTTAAATTGCTCTCACCTTTGTTCTATAAAAATGGAATCTTTTTAAGTTATGATATTTATGATAATAAAATGCACTTAATTAGTAATGGTCTACTGAATACTCCTTTAGTAAAAAATATTTTACCTGGAGCATCAGAAAAAGAATTTATTACTATTCATAGAACGTTGCCCCCAGGAGTTTATTATATTAAACTTTCCATGGTTCAAGCTGAAGTACGTGGATTTCAACTGCAAGCTTCACCCATAAAACTAATTATCAAATAAAAACGATGGGGTCTATTAAATGAGTATAATAATGGGGGCATATACCCTGTTCTATGGTTTTTTTGCAAGTCTCCTTTGTTTAATTTTTTTATATTTTCTAGGGATATTATGCTTACCTAATACCTTTTTTAAAAAAACTAATTTTACTTTATTTCCTTTTCTTTATGGCCTGGTTGTTTTTGGTTTTATTTGTCATTGGTCTGTGAGTCTCGGTTTTTCTCTAAGTAAAATGTTTCTCTTATTTCCACTATTGATTTTAGTCGCAGGAATTATTCGTTTTAGGCAAAGCAATTTATTAGGCATTCTTTTTAAGCAAAGAACGACCTTTCTAAATTGGTTAATAGCCTACACTGTTTTTTACTTTCTCACTTACATTTTCTTTCCTCAACCTGATTCTTCTCATTACTTACCTATTGCCTGTCTTGACAACGATGATCTTTGGGGATATCTGAATCAAGCACGTTATTTATTACATATGGATTTTCAAAATGTTGCTCATTATGATTACACTGTTAGTGTCTGGCAACGCTGGGATCCAGGTACCCAATATATTTATGGATTATTATCTGTTTTTTATGGCTATGATTTGATGAAGGCAACCATGCCTTTACTGTATCTTTATTCTGCTCTTATTGGTTTAGCTATTTTTCGTTATTGCCAAGAAGTTTTTCAATTATCTCTAAAATCTTCTATTGCAATAGTAGCCATCATTCTTTGTGGACCTTTTTATCGTTATGTAGTTGGAAATTTTTTCCTCGCCTCATTAATAAATACTGTCTTTTTTGTAACATTGCTTACAGAAACAGCAAAAATTGATTTTCTTAAACAAGAAAAAATCTTTCTAAAAACTCTCTGTTTCAGTTTACCCTGTTTGTTATTAATTATTGTTTTTTACAACGTAGTATTTTTCCTCAGCATTATCATACAATGCGGTTTATTATGTTTAGTAGCACTTTTTACTCTATTTCAATTTAAGACACCCATAAAGTTTTTATTACAAAAAATAGGGTATGCTATTAGCGCAATATTACTCTCCGCTATTATTGCTATTCTTTTCTTTGGTACATCCACTTATATTTCTTTACTCAAAGAATTTTCTTCTGACGTAGGTTGGTCATTAACCTGGCTCTCCCCTCTGTCATTATTAGGAGTTCCACAAATAGGGCACTTGGAGCATTCTCTTATAGGACAAATACTCCTTACCGTACTTCTTTTTATCTTATTTTTTGGCTCTTTATATATTGTTATCAAAAAAAATAAACAAACATTAACTCCTAGAGAATGGGGATTTCTCTGTTTACCTCTTGTTTCTATAATTCTTTATGATGTATATTTTTATTATAATGTGGGTAGTTATAGAGCATGGAAATTTGCCTTCTATTATGTTGTCCCTTTTGCAGGAGCCATATGGGCTTTGATTTTTAAAGTCTTCTCCACTATCAGACATAAAAAAACCATTATCTCAATACTTGTCGGATTATTCATTGCCGGAAATGCCTATAACGCTCACTTTAAAGAACAACCTCTCTCAAAATTTTCAGCAAAATATCAAGGCTTAGAAGCATTGAAATATATGGGCTCTTCTTCCTTCTTGATAGAAATGGCGAGTACAAAAGCAACGTTTTTCTCAGCTTATTTTATTCCAAACAAAACATTATACTTACTCTCCCCGAGTTATTTTCCAATGTATCATCTAGATCTTGAAAAAGACTCAATAAAACAATCTTTTTTTCTAGAAAATGGAAAAAATTGTAAAAAAAATCATGGGGTTATTATTGAAAATCTGGGATGTTTATACCCGTCTATCCCTACTCTTTTATTTAATAAAACCTACTCTTTTAAAGAGGATTGGCCTATTTTCTTAAATATTGATGCAGAGTATTCTAGCGCTCAACCTTGGGGAAGATGGATTATAGGGAAAAATTTTAAAGTAACTCTGTATGTCAACTCGAAAAAATTAGTTCAACATCAAACAGGAACTATTAATTTTCAAATCAAACCTTTCGTTTATCAAAATCTTCTCAAAGAGCAAAAAATCACGGTAAAATGGGGGGGCAATCATATTTCTTCTTTTACTTTAACTAATGATCAATGGATAACACTACCCTATACAATAAGTGATTGGCATGAAACTTCTGCACATAATGCTCTTAGCAAAATAACCATTGATTTTTCAGCACCAGATGCTACGCCGCCGGCTCAAATTATTCCCTACTCATCGACTAAGGCTCCTCTAGGTATTGGCCTAATTGCATTGGAGGTAAAATAAGATGGATTTTTCTTACGTGATTACTCCTTTTCTAGCTTGGCTTGTTGCGGGTACACTCAAGTTTATCATCAACAGCCTCAAAGCCAAAAAGCTTGCTTTTGGTCTTGTTGGTTACGGAGGTTTACCGAGTAACCACAGTGCTATTGTCAGTAGCACAGCTGCATTAATTGCCTTTAAAGAAGGCTTTAATTCTGCAGCTTTTGGTGTTGCTATTACTCTGGCCTTTATTGTTATCTTAGATGCTAATGCTTTACGACGACAAATTGGTAAGCACGCTGAGATCATAAATCAATTAATTAATCAACCAAAACTTCGTGAGCGTATGGGGCACACACGTATTGAAATTGCGGCAGGAACTCTTGTGGGCATTGCTGTTGCAGCAGCCGTATACTTTTTCATGCTAAATATCACGTAACGCCTGAATTTCAGCCTTATCACTAACTAATTTATAATCCCCACTAGGCAAAAGAATCAGTAATTGATTCGCATGTTTTTTAATAAATTCTAAATCGTGCGAAATGATAATAATTGTTTTTTGTTTTGCTAATAGTTCATCAAAGAAAATAAAACATTTCTTTTTAAAATCAGCGTCTCCTACAGCTAAAATTTCATCAAAAATATAGATGTCACCATCTACATGACGTGCAATAGAAAAAGCTAAGCGTAATTGCATTCCTGAAGAATAATGTTTTAATGGCGTTGCCATAAAATTTTCAAGACCTGCAAATTGGAAGATTTTATCTTTATGTTGAGATAAGTAACTTAAACTTAAACCTAACAAAACTCCATTAAGATAAAGATTATCTAATCCTGTCAACTCTTGATTAAAAGCAACCCCCAATTCCAAAAAAGGTACAACCTTACCTTTAAAAAGGATTTCGCCAGAAGTAGGATAAGTCGTTCGAGCAATCAGTTTAGCTAATGTTGATTTTCCTGCTCCATTTGGTCCTGCAATACAAAACACTTCTGACGCTGCAATATCGATATTAAGATCATTAATAACAGAAAATGTCTCAGCTGAAAAATTTTTAGACTTTAAAAAAAAACTTTTCAGCGTTTTGTGCTGATGATGATATTTTTTATAAAGTTTAGTAACATGTTTAATGTGAATCATAGATAATCTGCTATTTTTTTATAAGTTTTTGCATGATAAATTAAACTACCACTCAATAAAGATAGCATAATGATTACATAGAAAAAATAAGTCATGATACTCAAATCAGGTAAAGAAATAGGAAAAAAAAGCGACTTTAAAAGCAAAATCGGTAAAGCCAGGGGATTTATCACAAAATACAATGATTGGTACTCCACCGGAAGAGGTAATACATAAAAAATAGGCGTTAAAAAAATCCCATACATTAACGCAAGTTCCCAAAAAGTCTGCACATCACGATATCGCGCATTTAAATAAGAAAGTAAAATATTAAGAGAAATACTTACACATGCAATAGAAGAAAAAGAAAAAAGAAAAATTATGCAACTTTTCCAAAATGGATAGGCTGTTTCAAAAAAAAGCCCGCCTTGCGTAAAAAATAGATAAGCCACAAAGAAAACACCGAGATTTAATATATAATTCATTGTTGGCGAAAGAAATGCCGCCACCGGAGGATATAATTTATTTGTGGCTACTTTCGTTATCACTGCTTTTTTATTTAAAAAAGCCACTAATCCCTGTTGAGTTGACTCAGAAAACCATCCCCAGGTTAAAATACCTAGAAAAACTTCTAATGGATAATACGCCTCTTTTCCAACATTCAGAATTACTCCAAAAACTAAATAATAAGCAAAAAATTGAATAAGGGGTTTAAAAAAAGACCAGAAAAAGCCTAAAACCCCTCCTTGATATTTTAACTTCAAGTCCATAAAGCTTAATACAAAAAGTTTTTCCAACTTTCTCGCTAAAAAATCTATATCTTTTTTCAATTTTAAGCTCTATATCCCAACTTTTTTAACGTCTGTAAAATATGTTGTACAGAATCCATCACTGATAATTGCGCTGTATCTACAATAACTTCGGGTTTATGCGGTATTTCATAAGGATCATCAATACCTGTAAATCCCTTAATTAACCCCTCTTCGGCTTTTTTATATAATCCCTTTCGATCGCGTTGCTTACAAGTATCAATAGAGGTAGAAACATAAATTTCAATAAATCCACCATAAGGCTCAACTTGAGCACGAACAGCTTGACGTACATTTTCATAGGGTGCAATAGCCGCACAAATAGCAATACCTCGATGTTTAGTAATTTCTGAAGCCACATAACCTACACGTAGAATATTTAAATCTCTATGTTCTTTGGAGAAACCTAATTCACTAGACAAATTTTTACGCACAACATCACCATCAAGTAATGTCACAGCACGTTCATCTTCTTCCAATAACTTAACCAATAAAGCATTGGCGATGGTTGATTTTCCAGCGCCTGACAACCCTGTAAAAAACAGAGTAAATCCTTGCTTATGCTTAGGTGGATGCGTTGTTTTCAACACATTAATCACATCAGGAAAAGAAAACCATTCCGGAACGTCTAGGCCTTGCTGTAGACATCTTCTAAACTCGGTTCCGGAAATATCTAACACCTTATCACCTGATTCAATTTCATGTGACATCAAATACTTTTCTTTATTCTCAACATAGGAAACAGCATTAAAAGGTAACGTTTTAATTTGCACCTCATCTGCATATTCCGCAACTAATGCTTGAGCGGCATAGGGATCATAAAAAGGAGATCCTTGAGAGCTGTTTCCCGGTCCTGCATGATCACGTCCAATAATAAAATGTGTCGCTCCATAATTTTTTCGAATTAAAGCATGCCATAAAGCTTCTCTAGGTCCAGCCATACGCATAGCGAGAGGCAATAAACTTAAAAAAGCCATTTCTGACGGGTATTTTTCTATAACTTTTTTATAGCATCGAACACGTGTATGGTGATCAATATCACCTGGTTTAGTCATTCCCACAACAGGATGAAGCAACAAATTCAAATTTTCAGAGGCCGCAGCACGCAATGTTAGTTCAAAATGGGCACGGTGCATGGGATTTCTGGTTTGAAATGCGACAATTTGATCCCAGTTTTTTTCTGCAAATATTTTTCGAAGCTCACGAGGAGTATAACGGTGCTGTAAATAATCATAGTGCGTTGGTAATTGCAATCCTAAAACTGTTCCACCCACATACCAATCTCCTGCTTTGTTATGTAGATAATTCACAGCAGGGTGAGCAGAATCATCAGCGCCAAAAACTAACGTTGCTTCTTCTGATTTATTTGGCTTCCATTTAGATTCAATCTGTAAAATAGCCAAAGGAACATTTTCTTGATCTAACAAGACAACAAGCTCTCCTAAGTCCAAACTACGAGCAAAATTTTCTGTTACGTCCAACGTAACGGGCATAGGCCATAACTCACCCGTACTTAAGCGCATTTTGTGGCAAACAGAATAATAATCCTCTTCATTTAAAAAGCCTTTTAGAGGATTAAAACCACCATTCATTAATAATTCTAGGTCACATACTTGACGTTGAGATAAAGCCCAGGTTTTATATTGTGGCAATCTTGATAGTAATGCTGCCTTTTCAGTTTCAGCGACTAATAATTCTCTGATATCATGTAAATATTCTCTTTTTAAATCCAAACCTGTTTCACTCATACCAGACTCCTATATTCAAAAAAACTACTCAATAATTCCTCTAATAAAAAATAAAAAGTAGTAAAAACATAAATAACTATTTTACAGTGATTGCTTTTATACGTCTACTCACATAATGGAAATCAGAAACCTCAGGTAACCGAAAAAATAGACTTCTTTCGAAACTCGACAATTTTGCATTGAGTTCGAGGAATGAACCTTTTGAGAACTGGAGTTTACAAGTCGTAAATAAGGATTCGAAAAAGGTGAATGACGAAGAAATAAAGCAAAAGAATCAGTTTTGAACGACGACAAAACAAGACACCCAAATTTTTTCCAACCACCTCTGTTTTTTTTCTGCTCACAGGTTTATAATTCTTTTAATTTTTTAACATTATCCAACGAGGTCCATCATGCCAACCGCACGCAAAGAACTGATTAATTTAGATATCACTCCTTATTACCACTGCTATAACCGCTGTGTTCGAAAAGGTTATCTTTTTGGCACCCATGAAAACAATAAAAATTATGACCACCGAAAAGGGTTGCTATTAGAGCGTCTTCGCTACCTTTCTCAGGGATTTGCCATTCATGTCTGTGCTTATGCCATTATGAGTAACCATTACCACTTAGTGTTACATGTAGATAGAGAACTCGCGCTTTCTTGGAGTGATGAAGAGGTAAATAAACGCTGGCAATTGGTGCTGGGTCGGAAAATATCTTTTGAGACCTCCTCTCTGGAAGAAATAGAGCAACGACGAGAGAATCTCTACAGTATCAGTTGGCTGATGCGCTTTTTAAACGAGAATATTGCTCGGTTGGGTAATAAAGAAGATGATGTCAAA
>JAJZTL010000079.1 GCA_021848965.1 Pseudomonadota bacterium | reverse complement strand
GGAGGCTTTAATTTGCTAACTTTAGTGGTAAACAATGTGCCATTTAAGGACGGAATTAGGGTGTCTGAGGTAACTGAAAGGATCGCCGCCTAACATGTACCATACACCACATTTGACATTAACTCTTATCTTTTTCAAATTTTTTATCAAGAAAAAGATAATACGCTACTTCATGGACCACATCGGAGTTGGCCATTTCTTTTATCCGTTTTTGACGCATTATTTCAATTTTTTCTGACGAAAATTGATAACGAGAAGTCATCTGCCCAAAAAGGTAAGTTAACGAAAATATATGCGCAAGGGAATTTAATCTTCCGACACTCGGTAGAACCAATCTATAAATGATAGGAAAAATTTCATTTGCCATGATTGAATTCCTTAGAAACAATTAAAGCAGTTTCTATATTTAATAGTTTATTAACTATTAGCAGATTTATTCAGAAATGGCAAAAAATATCTTTCACATAATTTATTTTTAAAACTTTTGTAGTTGTGCTGCTGGCTCAGTATCTGTTTTTTGGCGCGGCACAAGGTCGTCTAAGCTTATTTCTACCTCCCGCTTAGGAGTCACTTTTTTAGCTCCTATGCCCCCAAAACCTGTAATGGAAGATGTTTTTTCAGATTTTGCCGTTCTTGTTGTATCTTTTCCTGTGGTAATAGATGCTTCATCAATCTGTCCTTCTTTATAATCACTCACCCGATTGTTCTTACTCGAATTAAATAAACTTGCTAGACAAGAGCAACAGCACTTTTTATTGGTAGATGTTGAAGATAGGGCTTGCTCGTTATCATTCTCTTCACTTACTAATGGAGGCTCATCAGGTTTTTGAAAAACAGTTGTCCTATTTTCTCTATCTTCTTCTAAAATTTGCATCTCTTCATCATTGTATGTTTGTAGTCCATCAAATATTAATGTATGCTGATTTTCCAACTGAAAAAGAGTTCCGGCAGCAGTATCCTCTATTTTTTTATCTCCCGGCAATGCAATCATCTCAGGCTCAGTAAAATGCTGCTGTGCTTCATCAATATCTTCATGAGCATCTTTAATACTCGGCTTCCTCGAATATGAACCAAGAATTTCACCACCTTTTACTTCAAAAATCATCGCCACTCTATTATTTCTTAAAGCGGGTTGAGCATGGTCAAGTAGCTCACGACTCCCCGAAACGAATATCATAGTTATTTTCTTTTTGTCAGCTTGAGGCCACAACAATTGTAGTGTTTCAATAAATCTATCAATCATAAGTTCAGGCTGTGGATCATCACCAGAGATCGTCCCCAAATTGAAATCAGAACGAAAAATAAGTTTTTTTACTAGTTCTTCAGGGATAAGAGGCGCCATTGCTTGTAAATGTTCTCCTATCTGTTCTTCGAAATGAAATACCGTTTTGGACACATAAGGATCATTGATATTGAGATGCTTTAATAAGTAAACGCCAATGTTCTCGAGTAATTTAAGCAGAACCAGTCGGATTTTATAGTTCAGTATTAACGTATTATCATCCTTAGTAATAATCCCATAGGTTTTAGCCTGAAGCTTACCATGCCCAGGATGCTCGGCACTTCGAATAAATTTGAAATGTGGCATCTTGAATGTTGACATGCCTCCATGCACTGCACCAAAGTATAATTCTCCCGTAGCAGGAGAGAAGCTAAATGCTGTATCAATATTAGGCATAATTGTATTCCGTATTTCATCCATTAAGTTTATTATTGGGGAGAATTATAACAAAAAAATTATTAAATAAACATTAATTTTTGTTAATTAATTTTGAATTATTAATAGATCAGCCGCATGTGCTAATGTATTTTGAGTCATTTCAAGACCACCTAACATACGGGCAATTTCATGAACGCGAGCTGATGATGTTAATTCATGTACTTCAAAACGTGTTATCGGTTGATTACCTTGCAGAAGCACCTTTTTTTCTACAACTAAATGCTGATGGCCTTGTGCTGCTGTTTGGGGTTGATGCGTAATACACAAAACCTGTGATTTTTCTCCGAGTGTTCTTAAGAGTTTTCCCACCACTGCAGCTGTTTGACCGCCAATACCCACATCCACCTCATCAAACAAGCGCGTTAAGTCTTGATTTTCTTGCGTTGTCACGACTTCAATCGCTAAGCTAATGCGAGACAACTCGCCCCCTGAAGCAACTTTAACAAGGGGGCGAGTGGGATGACTCGGATTCGTTGTAATATAATATTCCACTTTATCATAGCCATAAGGTCGAATATGTGGCAAAGACTCAAGCCTTACTTCTAATACGGCATGAGGTAATCCCAAATGGCGCAATTGTTGCGTAATCGCCTCCCCTAAATGCATTGCATTTTTTTGACGACTCTCTGATAATTTTAGCGCATATTCATGATATTTTTTTTCTGCTTCAATAATTTGCTTTTCCAACGCAGCTTTTCTTTCCTGTCCTTGCTCTAGCATTTCAAGCTCAGATAGCAATCGTTGTTGCAACTGAGGCAAATCTTCCATTGTCGTATGATGCTTTCGTGCTAAAGCATGCAATTGCTGCAACCGCTTTTCGACTTGTTGTAAACGTTCAGGATCTAATTCCATTGAAGCTAAAAAAGTCCTTAACTCGGTTTGAGCTTCTTGACATTGCGTCACCATATTTTCAAGTATTTCTCTCAAATTTTTCCATGACTCAGAAAAGGCTCTTGGTAAAAGTTGTTCTGCTGAATGCAATAAACTCTGCACACTCGCTTCATTTTCTGATGCCAATAATTCTTGAATGCCTTGTGCTTGTTGCAACCAAACATCAATCGATGATAAGCGTTGATGTTCTTGATTTAGCTGCTCAATTTCTCCTTCAAATATCTCAGCTTGTTCTAATTCTTCTAATTGATACTGTAATAAGGTTCGATGCGCTGTTTGCGCTTCTGATAGCTGGGAAGATAATTGATCTCGCTCTAAATATAATTCTTGACATGCTTTATATTGCTTCAGTACTTGGGTACATTGAAGCACGTGTCCCGCATATTCATCTAATTGATGCCGATGCGTTTCCAATTTAAATAATGCCTGATGTTCATGCTGCCCATGAACATCTAATAAATATTGCGCTAACTCACGTGTTTTTTGCACAGGAAAAACTGTTCCATTAATCGTGCTTCGAGAACGACCATCCGCTGAAATAACACGACGAAAGACACATTCCTTTTCTTCTTCAGGCTTTTCAGCAAGAACATCATGTTCGCTCAACCAATTTTTTGCCAAAAAATTTTTAGAAATATCAAATACTGCACTAATTTCACAGCGGCTCTCTCCTTGCTTAATGGCATGTAATTCCGCACGTGCACCTACCGCCAGTTCTAATGCATCCATAATAATAGACTTTCCAGCACCTGTTTCACCGCTAATCACGGTCATTCCAGGCTGAAAATCCAACATTAGTTCATCAATAATGACATAATTTTTAACGTGTAAAGCCGTGAGCATTAGAAGTTTAAAGCCTCCCAACCTAATTTTGAACGCAATGTTTCATAGTAGTTATAGGTCAATGGTTGCAAAATACTGACTTTTCGTGGAAATTTTTCAATACAAATCCATTGGCCAGGATTAACCATTAAATGATCCTCACCATCACAAATTAAGCGCGCCGGAGATTCATTAGAAGAACTCATGTGAATGTGCAATGAGTTCTGTGTTCCCAATACAATAGGCCGGCTACTTAATGTATGAGGAAACATAGGAACGAGAGTTATCGCATCCATTGTAGGGTGAAGAATAGGTCCTCCGCCAGAGAGCGCATAAGCAGTTGACCCCGTAGGTGTCGCCACAATAAGTCCATCTGCACGATAATTGCTGATTAGTGCCTTCTGTTCAAAAACATCAAACTCAATCATTGCAGGATCTTCTTGTCTTAACACAACATCATTCAGTGCTAATCTCTCATGCAAAATAACATGATTTTCATCTTGAATACGTGCTTGTAATAAAAAACGATGTTCTTCTTCATATGCTCCATTAAAAACTTCATCTAACTTAGCCTCTGCTTCATGAGGTGAAATAGAGGTTAAGAATCCTAAACGCCCACGATTAATACCGACAAGTGGAATTCCCTTTTGCACTGCTAAACGAGCAGCGCCTAATAAACTTCCATCTCCCCCAACAACCACAATGAGATCATAAGGCGTTTCATTGGCACTTAAATCAGCAATGGGTAAGGTCAAATCAGAAAAGTAACGCGCCGTCTCGCTTTCCAAAAAAACTGTTACACTTTTGCATTTTTGCCAATACGTCACTAAACGTTTCAAAGTTTCAGAGACGCCTGTTGTTGCACGACGCTGCCTTGCATATAAAACTATTTTATTAAACTTCTTATTCAGCGTTTTCATCGATGACAAACCACATATATGTTATTTTCAATAGAGCAATATTGTGAAGGATAAACCTCTTTTTCCTTTAATCCAACATACAAAGTATGAGGCAAGAGTTCACCCTTTAAAAATTTTTTATATTCTTGTTCATCATACTGAATATTCTGCTCATTGGTTCTTGGCATATCTATACTATTAATAGTCAAATGATTATTTAATGCCACAAGTGAAAAAGAATTTTTTAATTCTGGCTCTTGAATACTATTCAAGAGAAATAAATGTTTAATGCCTTGCTCCCGCAGGTGGCTCCATATTTCTGTATTCAGAGAAAACATTTTAGTCATCGATGCTTGTTGATTATTTTCAGCCCAATACTTTTTCACGGAGGTTATTAAATAACTATTATCAAAAATCTGTAAAATACACAGTAAAGATAAAACAATAATACATTTTTTTCGCTGAGAATGCAGCAAATCATAGATCACTATTAAGGTAAAAAATTGTATAAAGTAAAATACCGGCCAAATAAAACGACCAGAACACCGAAATATATTAAAAATCATTCCAAGATGTGAGTGTCTGCCAATACCAAATAGACGTAGATGAAATGCATCCCCTATTTGAATATCTCCACCTAAGCCATATAGAAAGAAAGCACCCAATATAAACATGAGAAGATAGTATTCTTTTCGGGCAACTACCTCGTCATTCCGGCCATGGACTGGCCGGAATCCGGAGACACGGCTGTTAGCCGTCCCTAAAAGTGATACGAAGAAAATACCAACTAAGGGAATAATTAACCCTAATCCCAAATAGCAAAATCCTTCAACTTCTCCTGGACCTTGAGGTAACGTTTTTAGCAAAATAGATCCATATAAAGGATTAATAAGTGCCCATAAATTATTACTAAAGTAGCTGTATCCTTCGTTTGTTCCTGAAGAGTAGTTAGCAAACCATCCAAAAAACCAGCCAGACAGTAATGCAAACAAAACAAAACCAGCAAATAATGCGATTGATGGTAGTCGGTTAATACATTGTCTTGAGTACAATTTCCAAGAAAATGCCATACTTAAAGGAGTTATCATTGCAACAAAATAAGGATGTGTTCCTGTGGCAATAAAAATTAACAATCCCTGATACATAATATCAGATTTTATTTTTGCCTCGTATTTCATAATTAAAAGTAATTCAAAAACAATTAACCATTGTGAGGTTAAGGAAAAATGTCCAAAGAATCGCCAAATAAAAACAGAAGACAGAAGAACAAAAAATCCGCCAATAATATTGAAAAACAAATCAGGTCTTAGCTTTCTTAAAAACAAACTACCTGAATAAAACATTAAACTACTATTTAAAATAGCCACTAATCCTTGAAACACAAAAGGTTCGGGTAAAAGTCTCGAAAATAATTTTAATAAGATAGCCAGTAAAGGAAAAGAATCCGTAAAAACAATTGTTGTACCAATGGGATAAAGTAACCGATGCGTATAAGTCAAAGGCCATTGCCATGGACTTTGACGGAAAAACTCCCATCCTAAAAAATGCTGCAAGGGATCTTGGCGTAAAATATTTGTATTTGTTGGATGAAACACTAAATCAGGTAAGAGGTAACAACTGAATGCGAAACCGATTATCAGAGAAAAACCTATCCATGTAAGTTCGTTAAGCACTTTTTGTTTCATTTTAATCATATTCCTTAACGTATACGCACTACCTGTATAATATTAGGTAGCTCTTGCAAGCGCTCAATAAGGCGACTCACTTTTTCAAGATTTTCAATTTCGGCCTCTAATTGAACATGTGCTAAATGTTCAGCCTTATCCACCGTGGTTGTAAAATGGGTTACATTGGCCTGTTCTAAACTCATTAAATGCGTAATATCACGAATGAGTCCCTGGCGATCATAAGCTTTAATATCCAAGGTAATGACATAATGTGATTGTGCTTTTTTTCCCCAACTAACTTCGACTAAACGATTATCTTTTTCAAGTGATAATGCCATAATATTGGGACAATTTTGGCGATGAACAGAAATTCCGCGGCCAATCGTTACATAACCAATAATAGGAACATTGAGCGATGGTTTGCAGCAATTAGCCAACCGCGTAAGCAAATTACCTACCCCCTCAATATATAATCCTTCTTCTGTTGATGCAGACTGAGTTTGTGCAACTGTAGGAATAACTTTGGGGGTTAATTCTTGTGAGGTAGGCTGTTCAACTTTCTGTAAAACATGCCCTATTTTTAAATCTCCTCTGCCTAATGCGGCAAAAAAATCATCTTTTTTCTTAAAATTAAACTGCTTGGCTAATTCATCTATTGATACAGAACGAATAGATAACTTTTTCAATTCACGTTCTAATAAAGCCTCGCCCTCTTCTTGATGACGATCAAAGTCTTGTTCCTTAAACCAATGCAACACTTTGGCTCTAGCGCGTGATGTTTTGAGATACCCTAAATGCGGATTGAGCCAATCTCGACTAGGTTGACGCTTTTTACTGGACAGAATTTCTACTTGATCGCCCATTTTTAAACAATAGCCTAAGTTCACAATAGAGCCATTGACTTTTGCACCACGACAAGAATGACCAATATCACTATGAATATGATAAGCAAAATCTAAAGGGGTTGCTCCTTGAGGTAAATCAATAATGCGTCCCATAGGTGTAAACACATAAACGCGATCTTCTAAAAACTCTGTTTGTATTTCTGAAGAAACACCTTTCGCTTTGGCTAGTTCACGATGCCACGCCAATACCTCTCTTAACCATTCAATTTTACGTTCATGGGTGTCAGTGGTTTCCGTGCCTCCTTCTTTATATTTCCAATGGGCAGCCACGCCTAACTCCGCCAAACTATGCATGTCATGAGTGCGAATTTGCACTTCAAAATGTTTATTTTCTGGCCCTATAACTGCTGTATGCAATGAACGATAGCCATTTTGCTTAGGATTCGCAATATAATCATCAAACTCACTAGAAATGGGTGTCCATAACTGATGAACAATACTTAAAACCGCATAACAATCTTGTTCCGTATCCACTAAAACTCGTATGGCTGTTGCATCATAAATTTCTTCTAATGACCGGTTTTTCTGGGACATTTTACGATAGATACTGTGAATATGTTTAGAACGGCCATAGACTTTGTAGTTTGACAAGTTAACTTTATGTAATTCTTTATTCAGTCCTTCCACTATATGGTTAACGTAATTATCTCTTTCTAATCGCTTTGATCGCAGTCCTTGAGCTATCGCTTTATATTGCTCTGGTTGCAAATAACGAAACGCGCGATCTTCCATTTCCCATTTTAAACTTCCCACGCCTAATCGATTGGCTAATGGCGCATAAATATCCATCACCTCACGCGCAACATCACGGCGCACTGATTCATTTAAAACAGCTGCGGTTCGCAAAATATGCAATCGCTCTGCAAGCTTAATCAGTACCCCACGCACGTCATCCACCATCGCAAGAAGCATTTTACGTAGATTATCAATTTGTTGATGTGCTGTACTCACTTCTTTTAATTCTTGAATACGTCCAACAGCGTTCATACGTTTAACGCCCAATACTAATTGAGCAATATTTTTACTCAGCTGTTCTTCAACATCTTCTAATGGCAGATCGGCATATTGCACACTATTATAAATAATTGCTGCAGCTAAAGTTTCTGCATCAACTTCCAAATCGAGTAAAATTTCCGCAATGGCTAGGCCCGCTTGCAAACAACCTTCTCCCGTAGGAGTCGTTTGCTCTTCTGCTGTTAATCCAGCTAATGTACAGGCATGTCGAATAAGATCAATATTAAGATAACAATGTTTTTCTGCAAGATGCTCAAGCCAAGTATGTGGATCAATCGTAGCATCAGCCAGTAAATGCGCTTCTTCTTTTATTTTAACCATAAATTGAAAATTATCAGTATTTTTTTATTGGTGCAACTTTTTTAAGTATACTTACTGCTATAATTTTAAAAGCAAACTGTATTTATTAATAGGAATGTGTTGTGACAAGTGAAGAAGAACAAACATATTTAGCCGCATTGGAAAAATTTAATTTGCAGCAATCTTGCTTTTTATATGTATCCAATTTGTACGAAAAATATAGAGAAGAAAAAATTCTACAGAAAAAGGCCGCAAGTACGAGCGAAACTGAAGAACAGTTGACAACGAAAGATCTCTCTCATGAAGAGCTGGCCGAAGTTCAGCTATCTCTTGCAGACTTTCTTGAATATGATCCGGAATATCAGATGCTTTACCAGGTTTATACAGCAAAATATCCAGAAGAAGCCGCTCAGAGAATGGGAATAGATACATTAAAAGAACAAGCGCACAATTTAAAAGAATTAGCACAAAATGCAAGTGACAACTTTACTCAAACAGGAGAAGAGTACCAACTCCAACAACTGAAAGATCAATTAGAACGCTTAAAAGTAAGGTTATCCAGGGAAAAAAGAAACATTCTCAATCATCTCATTGAAAAAATTGCCTCGCCACCGCCTCGCGAAAGACGCATTACAGAAATAGATATCATTCGAGAAGCCTGTCATATTTTATCAGAAAACAATTGTAATGAGCTCAAACAAGAGTTGAGTGAATGGCATACACACATTTATCGAAGTGCGGAACCATTGCCTCTTCCACTAGTATTATCCAAAGCAGCAGGAGCCATTGCTTTTATTTATCAAGATTATTTACAATCCGACAAAGCAGCCCACTTGGGATTTTCAGAAGAAATAAAAACATTTGCGTCTTATGAAGCAGCCGTTGCATTTTTTAATAATCCAGCCAATTATGATCAAGCAAAAAATCTTTATCAGCGTTTCAGTTCATATCGTTCAGAGTTTGAAGATCATTACATTTACTCACCGTCTTACAAAAAAAGGTGGGATACAGTCACTCAGTCGGAAATTATAGGTGCTATCCAAGAGCCCTCAAAGAATCCTTTTATTAGCCGACTTTTTAACGCGCTGCGTGGTCTTGACTGGGTATTATTGCCTTATGCATTTTGTACCATTGAAAATCAATCGGCTGGTATAGCTCAAAACGAAGGAAAAAATACAGATAGCATTTTTCTTACTCAGCAAATTTTCAATCAAAAAATAGTACAGTATTTACAAACACAATTTTTTGATGATCCAGCCTTTTTTGATGAAATTTTTCTACAACTACGTGACAAGTATCAAGATAAAGAAGCCTATTTAGAATTTTTGTCCGGCTACTTTTTAACAGAACCAAATGACTCCCCCATTGACATTCAAATAGCACGACACGAAGAAGCTGTTAAAATGCAAATAGCAACCAATATATTGTATCTTCCAATGCATACTATTACTCAGTCAGGACACGCCTCTTCAGAGGATACTCTGGCAAGTATGTTTCTTTGGAAACAATGGAGTAAATTTCGTGAAACCTTGACTGAACCATTAAAAGATAATCTTCAAGAAGGTACATCCTCAGATACGACTTCTTCTGTTGTCACTGCAGCACAGACATTGCAAAACGCAGCAAAAAAATTAGATAGAAGTATTGCTCAAGGAAAGGCTGTCGAAAATTATTATCGGCATGAATATCAGATGTATGAAAATATTGATCTTACTGTTGAACAAACAGTAGGAAAACATGCATCAACAACCACTGCGGCATTTCCTTCTTTCATTTCTGTTCCTCTAGAACAAAATTTTTTTGTTCATATTCGTCAACATGAAAAATGGGATTCATTGAATGCAGAAGCCATGGAATCCGGAATATTTGAAAAAAAAATTGATTGCTCTGATTTAAAATGCCAATTAACAGCTGAATTTAGATAATAATAAATTAAAAACCACCGTCAATTTTCCAAAAATATGAACCATTAAGCCATTGTAGGAGCGTACTTTACTGGCCATTTGTATTTTTACTTTTT
>JAJZTL010000078.1 GCA_021848965.1 Pseudomonadota bacterium | reverse complement strand
TGCTTAAAAAGGGACAATTGAAAAATGCAGGAGATACGCCTGCTTGGAAACAATTTTATGAGCTTGCGGCATAACTACGTCCTAAATAAGGCCGCCTTGAACTTAATATAAAATTTTCGACAGAACCCTAAAAAGAGAGGTCAGAACTTTTTGATTGCTGATAATGAGCAACATAAAGCCTAAGCTTGCGACTGCCAGCTCATCCAGCGTCAACGTCAGTATCCTCTTGGGCGCATCGATGTGGCTTAGAAATCGATAGTTCATGCCGCTCATAACCCCTCCTCTAAAACACAAACGTTTTCAATAGAAACGCAGGGATAAAAGCAACCGCAGTCACCCCTACAAAGACCATGGGATTTTTGCTTTTAACTGCCATTGCAGTTGCCAGAATGATGTCGACCAGAATAAAAACTTTCCAGAACATCGAGCCATTGCCTAATGAGTCCTTCACATCACCCTCTAAAGCTTTGGCTAGAAGGTCATTGGCAAAAACACTCCGTGAAAGCAAAGCTAACGCAAGCGTTAACCCCCCATTTCGAATTAAATTGATTACCTTTTTTCCTATTTTCATTGCTTTTCTCCGTTTTTAGAGTGTAAAAATCCCTTAAGCGTTTTTAGCGCCCAAATTTTAATCACCATGTCTGCGTTTTTATTTAACGAGCAAATCGTCGTTTTAGGTTTTATGGTTCATTAGAATATTCCTGAAATCACTTTAACTAATCCTTGTTCCAAGGAGGCACGTGCCTCAGCAAACTTTAAATTGACCTTATCTGCGTTGGATACCACGCGTGTCCTATAGCGTTGAAATTGGCTATCGCGTGATAGTGTTTGTGACGTTACCGTACTATTGCCATTCTTTAAACGGGATTGGAACCGCTCATTAACTTTAATGCCCATGCCTACTCGCTCACTGATTTGGATATCAGTAATCATCGTATAATTGACTGCTTTAATGAGGCTATCGCTTACTAATCCAATCGCACCTCCGGCAAGCCCTCCCGCAATCATCCCTGTTCCCGAGTTCGTTAAACTTCCAGCAGCTGTCCCCGCTACAGCGCCAGCTATTGCAGAGCCATAACCACCACCTAAAGCCGATTGACTTGCTGCAACACTCATTTTACCCACCTTAAGTACATTTGCTTGTAACAGATAGTGCGCTGAATTTGGATTGTTGACTATCTTGTAGCCATGTGAGCTCAATGCTGTTTTTAATTGTGGGGCAATATCTAATTCTTGATCCGAAGTGTTTTTTACTGCCACATAAACTGTTTTTTGTGCTTTAGGAACTGGGTCTAAAAATACGGTTTCGCTTTGTTTGGTGCTGATTTGCAATGAGCCGTGCTCCAATGCGGTTTGAGTGGCAGCGCAGCCAGTTAGCACAAACGTTCCAACTAATAATATATGAAAAATTATTTTTTTATTTGCATTCATGCTTAATCCTTGTTGTCCTAGTTTTTATTTTTTCGAAAATCTCTAATCGATGAATCGGCATTGCTTTAGGTGCTAATATCCCTACATCAACCTTGCCATCCACATTTTTAAGAATAGTGATGCATATGTCCTCACTGATCATGATGCTTTCACCTTCTTTCCTAGATAAAATCAACATTTCTATTCGCATTCCTCACTTAATGGAATTGCATGATCCAACTCAGAGATGGATCTATACTTCTTTAAATGATCCTCTAATCGTAAGGTAGCTTCCTGAATTTTTTTCCTATTTGATCGACCACATGATTCTGACAAAAGACGGTTCGCATTTTGTGATAACTGAATGGTTATGTGAACTTTCCTGTAATTGTTATTTGATTCCAATTTCATCTCCATAAGATATAGCTATAGTCCTATAAAATTGTTGTTTTTTTTGCTTTTACTTAAACCCAAAATTAAAAACGGATTATTAAGAAGCGCTAATCTAAAAATTGATGTAAAATTAAATAATTATTTAACTATATTACCCTTTATGGGGTACCCTGTAAAGGGTAATATGCGAAAATGTCTATTATTTCTGAAGAACAAATTAAACGTAGGTTTTCATTAAATATGCGCCGTCTTATGGCCAATAAAGCTATTAGTGAGAATGAACTAAGTAAAATTACTGAAATAAGTCAATCAGCCATTAATAGAATAAAAAATGGGCAGGTTTGTCCTTCTTTATACCAAGCTACAATTATTGCAAATGCGCTAGAAAGTAAAATTGAAGATCTTGTTGTTGATATTCCCGATCAGAATCTTCGGGTCGATTCTAATTATATCCCCGTGATATACGCAAATAATTTATTGATAAACGAGCAAACAAAGATATTAGGTTTTGTTGAAAATAACATGAGTTGGAAAACAAACACTCTCGGATTTAAAGTTGATAAAACCTTCGACTGTAAAATATTAAATAACGACAGCATTGTAATGTCATCAATAGATGATGATCTATCTTACCAAGATGGAGATACTATTCTTTTTCTTTTTAATAAAAAATACATGATAGGAACTATTCATCAAGGATCCATTAAACCAATAGATAATTTACTAATGAAAATTGACTTAAAAAACTCTTCTATTATAGGCCGAGTTATAAGCATAGAAACAAAATATATTAAAGATAAGCATACCGTTCTTTCTATTTTAGAAAAATACAACGTGAATAGCATATCAAATATCATCAACTCTATTACTAAGTCATTTAATTTACATCACGCCTAGAATACACATTATTTGATTCATTATAATTTATTTCCCATTTAATTGGTGAAAAATCTGTATCCCAATCAATAATATCACTTTTCTCTTCTCTTTTAATGATTGTTATCAAAGGCTTGGTAATAATCGAATAAACAACAATCTCATAAGTTATCTTAGTAAAGTATGAAACCAAAATAAATTTCATCATATGTTCTATTGGCCATATCCCATAAAATGATAATAAACAAAATAGAGTTGTATCTGAAATTTCTGATATAAGAAGAGACTGAAAAATTCTTTTAAATAATGATCTTCCTTTGTTCTTGATTTTTAATTTTTGAAAAATAAATGAAGATAAAAAAAATGAAACGGTAAATGCTATCGTTGAAGCAACGTAAGTTCTAAGCATTCCAGAAAAAACTGCTTCAAAATCATGCTGAAGTTTCCAAAATGGTGATGGGGGTAAAACTATAACCAAATAAATACAAATATCAAATAGTAATAACGACCCAATACAAGATAATAAAATTCTTCTGGCATTTTGATACCCATAGATATCCGTTATTATATAATCAAATATATAGCTAAATGGATATACAAGCATCGCTCCGGTTACCGTAAATCCGAAGATACTTATTAATTTTGTTGAGAGAATATTACTGAGTAATATTGTAGTAACAAATAAAATTGATATTAAAACAAGATACTTATATCTTGATAGTGAGTTCGCCAAACTTAGTTTGTTTAAGCTTTTAGATGCGAAAATTGTCCCAATGAGATATGCATCTTTTCCTGAAAAATTATTCATGAAGTCAGGGTTTTTAGCAACATCATCGTAATCCAATTTTGAGGGTTTTTTATGACCACTACCTATTGGAGTATAAAGTAAGTTGTCATTTATAAAATCAATATTTAATTTATACTTGTTTTTATTCATTCTTTTCTTAAAGCTATATAATAATAAGGAGGGTAAACCATTTCATCTATATAATTTATTTGATCTTTTTTATCTCCCAAAGGTAAATAAGTTTCTAAATGTTCAAAACCGACCTCTTCTGCAATTTCCCTAATACATATTTCACTCCAATAGTAATCTTCAATTTCACAATCTATACTTAACAATTTTAATTTAGCGATATCCCCATCCATTTCTGGTGGTTCACCGATACTTTCCACTGTTAGATAGTTACGGATATATAAGTTTTTAGTACCATTAATAATCACCAAATTCCCAAGTTTTTGCAAAGAATTATAACATTTTATAAGTTCCTTCTTTATTTCCTCTTTTGAGGACATATGAAAAAACATCAATATAGAAAATATCGATGTATATTTACTATATTGATAGAGTTCTTGTTCACGGATATTTTCAAAATATATGGAATTTTTTTTGTGACTATTTTTTCTTGCATTATCTATTGCGATTAGATCTATATCGCACCCATTAATTTTTTTACAAAAATCACTCAAATAATTGGTAGATCTACCAGAACCACAACCTAAATCTAAAACGTAGCTAAGATCAGTGTTATACTTCTTAGCAAATAGTTCAATATCCCTGAATGCTAGATATCCAGTCCCCCCAATCACACTTTTTTTGTATTTCCCAATTTGATCTTCATTAAATTTTATCATTGTATCAATATACTCATTAAGGCATTTAGGTTAAAATTCTCTTAATCTAAGGCATAAGCTATCACTATTTTCTCAATAGAATCGTTGGTGTACGCGCCGCGTACACTAAACTATCTCTTCTAAATATTTACCTAAATACTCAGTAAAACTGTTAATGTCAATTTTTTTAACCATGGCCTTTGACAATGAAATTCTTCCTTCACTAGTAATTCGAAATAAAACTTCCCCTGTTTTTCCTTCATAAACTCGCGAAGAGTTCCTATTAGTCTTAATATTCGAAAGATGCTTTTCTATTAGCTTGGTCAGATTATCTGTTCCAAGTCCTTCTCGAATTTTAGGAGCAAAATTAATAACTGCAGCCAAGTAATCATCACCTTTGCTACAAATCAAGGATAAAAAAGCTGCTGTCTTCGGTTTTACTTTTGTCATATCTTCTACTGCATCCCAAACTTCTTTTGGCACCTTATTAAAAGACATTAATTCGCTAAATGATGTTTTTGGTATATTCAATCTTCTAGATAACTCGTTTTGACTAATACTCAAGTCAATCATTAATTTTTCATAAGCAACAGCCAAAGAATATGCGGATAAACTTTTTTTCTTATTTTCGCTTGTTTGAATAATTAAACAACCAGCATCATCCTCATTTGTTATAATAACTTTTAAATTTATATTGGCAAAAGAACATGCTCTCCATCTTCTTTCTCCTGCAATTACTTCATATACATAATCTAAAGAATCTATCTTCCGAACTATAGCTGGTTGCAATTGTCCATTTTGTTTTATATCTTCAGCCAATTCCTCGATACTTCCAAGTTCAAATCGATTTCTATCCGCATACTTCCAATTCCGACACTTTTTAGGATCGATTTCAATAATGTTGGAATTATCTTTATTTGCTAATTCTTTTTCTAATGAATTGATTTGTTCCTTTAAATTTTTATTTTCTTCTATTTCTTTATTAGCAATATTTTTCCAATCTGCCGTATTATCTTTAATAAGGGCACCCGTTACCGCTTGTTTTCGTATATCTATTTTCATAATTTTGTCCTTATGTATTTAAAATAAAATCAATTACACCAAGATATTCTTCAGCCACTTTAGATGTTGGGTCATAATCGACAATTGATTTAGAGATGGCAGGGCTTTTACACTCTTTTACTTTTACACTCTTAGAAATAACAATAGGACAAAATTCTTTAGGGTAAGTTTCCTTTAAACTGTTAATAATTGCGCTATCAAAAACAGTCATGGGTTTTGACATGGAGTTACCTACAATTGCAGCCACTTTTAAATTATCTGCAACTTTTCTCATTTTTAGAACATCAACTTTGTCAAACACATCTTGCATACCCCAACTATCATATAAATCAATTGTAAAAGGCATTACTACTTTAGTTGTTGCTGCTAAAATAGAGTCAAACCAAGGAGAATCTGTGGGTACACCATCACAAATTATTACATCATAATTTGCTCTATATATTTCTATTTTCTCTTTTAATCTAAACAAAAGATCTTGTGGGGGAATTGCATCCAAAACACCTCTCAACTCCTTTCCCGTAGCAATAACATCAAGATGATCATTGTACTTAAAAGGAAGACCGTTTTTTCCGAGAAGAAGGTCACTTGTAGATAAACCTATATTTGTTGGAGACTTAACTAAAGATAAACTTAAGTGTCCCTGAGGATCCAAGTCGATAGCTAGTACTTTTTTCTTATGAGTATTTGCTAGAATTAGTGAAAAATTAAATGATTGTGTAGTTTTTCCTACTCCGCCTTTATTTGTAATAATACTCCAAACATCTGCTGTTTTATTGGATGGCTGAAGATCAATATCCTCAATAGGACTTCCATTTTCAACCCAACTTTCTAAGATCTTTAATGCCTGAACTGGTGCTTTGGTATAATGTTTCTGTTCCTTACCCATCATCCATTTTTTTATGGTATTTACTGAGTATCCAGTTATTTCAGAAATATCAGATTGCTTTAACAAATAAGAATCTCTAATTTTTTTTATTCTGTCATTAACATCTATATCTATAATTGCTTCTGTCATCATGAGTCCTCGTCATTTTTTGATTAAGTAATAATCAAATATGAAATAATTAATTCATTTATTGATAAAGAGTATCGTACCGAAGAATCATATTAGTTCTGTTTAAGAACTAAATCAATAGTATTGACATAATAAGTTCTGTTAAGATAATATATTTTTAGATAAACTTAACTATATAAATTTACTAAATAAAATGGGGTGAATGAAACTAAGTAGAGGAATGTAAGATTTGATTTTTAGATGTCATGACTGGTTTCGCACACCAGTCATGACTGGCAAATATTAGCTCGGAACAAAGCTAAACACCAAAAACACTCAAGGAATTAGAAGTTCCATCGAATTTTTTGGATCCATCCACTGATTAGTTTAGCTCTGTTCCCTTTGAACATCAATATTTTATTGGTGTATAGGGATATTTTTATATGGTTTTTTTTAATAAAAATAACAACTCGTTAGAACGAGTGAGCAGTCAATCTTTTGCCCAATGGGCAATGGAGAACAAACAAGCCATCGAGACTCGCTTGATGGATGAAGGAATTGCATTTCTTAATGAGCATGGGGAAGACTTGCGAACACCTGTAAGCCATCTTATTACAGATAATCGCTGGCATTACATTGATAAACCCACTAAAAAACAAAGTTACCGCGCGTCACTTGAGTATCACAGCGAGGGTATTCCTTATCTGTCTTTGACCTATTACACCTTTAAACATGGTGGCTTTTCTGCACGCTTTGATAGCAAGGCCGTGCTTAAAAAACTATGGCAAGAAGCACGAGGAGCGCATCTAAATCGAGCTCCTGTACGAACCGAAAACAAAACCCGCATTGAACCCATTAAGCCAAAAAACAACCCCATTGATTGGGTTGCCCATGATGAGGCGCTGTGGCACTCCATGAAGCCATTTGGCTCAAGCCATTACCTCAAACGAAAAGGGTTAGGCGAGGGAATTATTCCAGGGATTAGGCACGCTAAAAATCACATTGCAATCGCAATTATTGATACTCAAAATACCTTCTTAGGCCTACAGCGTATTTTTAACGACGGCCAAAAACGCTTCACTCAAGGCTTGTCTAAAAAAGGCAATTTTGCACTCATTGGCGATGAGATATTGCCTGAAAAACTAGACGCCATTCATGTGTGCGAAGGGGTGGCTACAGCCGCCAGTATTTTTTGGTCTACGGGAGAGCCAGTCTTTGCCGCTCTTGATGCCTTTAACCTTTTGCCTGTCTGTAAATCCTTAAAACGCCACTATCCTAAAACTCAGATTATTATTTGGGCGGATAACGATTGGCAAAAGGCAGATAGGAAAACTAAATTTGGACGCGTTTTAGGCAACACCGGACTCATTCATGCCAATCGAACTGCCTTTAAACTTAGAGGCACTCTGGTGTGTACTCCTGATTTCTCAGGTTTTGACGCAGAGCTCATTAAAGAAGCTACGGACTTTAACGACCTGCATCAAATAGCAGGGCTTTCTGAAGTGATAAAATCAGCACCACAAAAGCCAGACATTCATTTAGCCCTATGGCATGAAGTACACCAATACAACCAAAAGGCGCATGGCGCAGTGTCACCCCATCAATTTAGCGATGGCCTAAAGCTATCCTACAACAGCCGTTATTTACCCAAAGACGTATTTAAGCGAGAGGGCGTCCATCTCGTGCGCTCCGCCATTGGTACCGGCAAAACCGCCATTGTAGAACACCTTGTCAAACAAAATCCCAAACACTCCATTTTGTTTACGACCCACCTGATTTCGCTGGTTGAAAGTGCCGCGCAACGATTGGGGTTAACCAGTTACAATGAATGTGACACTTTTGACTTACAAATTGAACAAAGACTGGCTATTTGTTTAAATTCTTTAGGCAAACTCACAGCAGAAGGGGCTCTAAGACACTATGATGTCGTCATCATTGATGAAATCGAACAGGTTCTTGCGCGCCTAACCTCCCATATTGAACAAAAACCACTGGTGTTTTCTGTACTGCAGCACATCATGGCGAATGCCAAAATGCTCATTTGTCTTGATGCACATTTATCTCAAGCAACCGTGCAAATGGTTCAGCGATTTTGCAAAGACAAACCCGTAACCATTCACTTTAATCGTTTTGAACCCGGTAACGCGCGTGAAATTAAGTTTCATGATAGTCCTGAAAGCGTGCAAATGACCGCCATGCAGGCTTTAGAACAAGAACAAAAGGTGTATCTTGCCTTTAACTCCAAAAAAGAAGCCTTTAAAACTTATTCTGCGCTGAGTATCGCCTTTCCTGAAAAAAAAGGGCTTTATATCTCCAGTGACAATGCAGGCGATGCTGAAAACCAGGCTTTTTTTAATGAGGTTAATGAAGTCTCAAAACGCTACGACTACCTGGTCTGCACGCCCTCAGTGAGTACCGGTGTTTCCATTGATAACGGTCATTTTGACTTTGTTGGTGGTGTCTTTAACGCTCAAGTCAACACAGCCAATGATTGCATGCAGGCTTTAGGGCGAATTAGAAACCATAAAACCGTGCATGTCTTTTGCGACAAGCGCCAAGCCTTTAACTCCTTAAACCCGCAAATCATTGCCTCTAAATGGTTAAACACACATCAGCATGATTTGGGACTTATGAATCTGAATCAAGAAGGGCAGCGTATCCTTCTAAACCCTGATTACGAACAATTAACCCTGTTAGTCACCCAGGCGCGTCTTCGAAGCTTTAATGATTTCTACCTTCAATTTGCCCTGCTGGCATTGCATGATGGGATGAAGCTTGGCTACTTTGACACACCTCTTGATGAAACAACACAACAACAATTACGCCAATTTAAAAAAGCATGCTTGGAGCAAGATACATCCCTTATAAGTAAGGAGCAATTACCCTTAACTGCAGCCCAACTCCTAGCTCTGGCTCAAAAACCGCGAAAAACCATGAGTGAGACGCGCCTTTATAAAAAACAGCAGCTCATTGAGTTTTATAACCTCTCCGAACGAGATGAGGAATCAATTACTGCCTTGGCTAACATGGATAACGATGGGCGCTTTAAAAAGCAGGTGCTGAATTTAGAACTCGCTTTGGGCGATAGAGCGCTTGCGCAAAAACGATTTGTAGCCCAACTTGAAGAGGGTGCCCAATTTGCAGCAGACTTAACCCATTATGCAACCTTACAGCTTCTTTATAAGAAGGTACTGGATACGCTGCACCTAACATCTTCATTGAATACCTTGGCTATCCACGATTATCAGTACACCAAAGACACTATTCTTGAAAGTGGCTTTGTAGCCTGGATAGAGGAGCATCGTACCATTTTACAAGGATTGATTGCACTACCATCCAAACAGCAGTTAAACAAAGACCCCTTGCGCTTTCTGTCCCTGTTACTTGGAAGAATGGGTTTAAAACAAAAAAGGGTAGGGCGTGCAGAACTTGGCATCTATCATTTAGATAGCAAGCGCATTAACCTTTTAAATGCATTGATTGTGCGTCGTGCCAAAGGAGCTGCAGGTATTTCAGCACCACTGGATACTTCATCGTGCACCACAAAAGAGCCTTCAACCACCGAATTTTTTATTGAAACATTCAAGAAAATCAAACGGTTTTTTACGCAAAAGGGTACCTCTATTCCTGCATTTACTTAAATCTAATCGCAGCAAAGCCTACAAAATGCTTCCTGGGAAGCAGGAGGCTTATCGTCCTTTACAAATAAATGATTTATATTAAACCATTTTGGATTTATTTGAATATCTTTATCGATGAATCAATGAGACACAAATGCGTTGGTGTTGATTGAATTTAAGCTATTTTTTGTCAATTTTCGGGAACACTTGTACCAATCATCTCTTATATATAACGCCTCCACTGTTCCCACGCTACGCGCTTAGGCCTACAGCCTTTTATGGTGCGCTGCGAACGTGTAAAACTCTAGCCACCAAAGATGGCTTTATATTAAAATAGCGCATAAATACCAGCATATTAGAATGAGGTCTTAATGAATTACGTGGTTTCAGCCCTTTATAAATTCGTGTCACTAAACGAGTATCGCCAGTTGAGAGAGCCGTTATTGGGCTTTATGAAACATCAGGGAATCCGAGGGAC
>JAJZTL010000077.1 GCA_021848965.1 Pseudomonadota bacterium | reverse complement strand
CTCTTACATTCACAAGGCCCTGTGAAGAATTACATTCGACCTCTGAATTGCCCGCAGAAAAAGCTGCTCATTTAAAAAAACTTTTAACTGAATTTAAAAAATTAAATCTAGAAAATTGTCACACAACCTTTTTACAAACAAGATGGCCTACATTACTCCCTACAGGAAATAATATTCATGACTGGACTCTTCAATTACAAAAAGAACTGGAAAAAATTAGCACTCCTGATCCATCAAGTAATTACACCAACGCCGAATCTATTCGAATAGACGTTATGAGTATATTGCGTTATATAAAAATAGTTGAAGACAATTTCAAACAAGCTCGAGAATTATTAAATAATTTTGAAGCAACTTTAAATTCTGTTCCTCTAAACGAGAGAGATGCGGCGTGGAAAAATTATCAATACCATCTAGCATTAGCAAAAAATTCATTCAACAAACAATGGAATAACCACAGTTCAAAAAGTTGGTCGGCGATTTTCTCTGATTCAGCAACATCACAAACTACTTCGAAGACCTTTTATCAATGCATCGAAGATTTGAATAGTGCCATTCAAAAAATTATGCAAGACGCCGTTACCAATACTAGACAAAATCTAGAAACACAATCAGCTTCTTTATTATCAACTTCTCACCGAACTTCTCTTATTACAAGCAGCACTAATGCTGCGCTTAAAGAAGGATTTGGTAGTGTGTTAAAACAACTTTCTGAAAAAGGACTTAAAAAAGTAGCAGCCATAGAAACAACACCAGATAAGCTTCACGACTCACCTTTTATGCCTCTTATTTTTCCTAGCACAAATCTATCATCTTCAAACATTATTATGCGAAAAAGAGAAATATTTGATGCTGAAAAACGTGCTTCGGAATTGACCGCTCTTAGTACGGTAAAAATTGCAGCACCTCTATCTCACACTCTGCAGCCTAGCATAGCTCTCTCTTCTTCAATGATGCTCTCCGAAACTTGCTTACGTTTAACGGCTAGTTCTGCAGGTGCTCCTGCACAAGAAAAGCGGCTATTTCATTCAACTGATTTAAGCCAAGGAAATCGATTAGAAATCGGTATGCGCTTTTCCAAAGATACCTTGACCAAAGGAGTTGAGAAATACAGTACACCCGATGAGAAAAAAGCTCAAGCTCTCGGTGTTTTAGATGCAGCCAGTCAATGGTTAATTAAAGCGGGAGAAAACTTTTTTTCTCCTGGAAATAAAATAGAAATTACTGGCCCTATCCATAATGAATTAACTTATCTTAGAGAGGCTTTTATTTCTTTGGGTATTGATAGAACAGCCATAGCAGAAGTATGTACGAATCCCCGCAATAAACCTAGTTTGCCTGAAGGACGCTTTTTATCTGATTTAGGTGATAATGCAGAAGAAATTATACAAAAAACAAAAGAATATATTGAAACAGCTTGGCAAGCCCAGCAAGAAGAAGATCAAAGGCAAATGGCTACAATAAAATAGGACATACCTAGCAATTATTCTACAAATTCGACGTTACCGAGAACTGGAATGGATTGCTTACATCGCCTGGTTGTTCATTAAGCGGTGTTGCCAAACTGAAGGTCAACGGTCCCATGGGTGAACGCCAATCTACGGATAAGCCAACGGAAGTTCGTATTGGTCCTGAACCTGTTCCTTGCTGATCTTCAGGTAAGTTATAACCATAAACATTACCAAAATCCATAAAGGCTGTTGTACGGAAACTCGGTTGGCTAATAGGCGCAGGGAGAATTAACCCGATAGAACCTGCCGTTAGTAAGTTACCCCCATAAGCATTACCATTACTATCTTGAGGGCCAATAGAGTAGTTTTCATAACCACGTACCTGTCCTGGCTGCACAATACCCCCAGCAAAATAGTTTTCAAAGAACGGCAATCCCTGATTATCAAAACTATTACCATACTTAACGGTCGTTGTTCCTGTTAAAATAAATCCCTTAAACAACGGTTGATATCCACGGAATGAATAAGCTGACTCATAGTAAGACAAGGAATTTGAGGTTGCGGGTAAAGCCACTAGAGCAGAAAGCTGGTTACTTGTTCCGCTTGTTGGGAAAGGTCTTTGATCATAGTTTGAACGTGACCACCCTGCTTTTAAACGAACTTCGTTAAAAGTATCACCATTATCATCCACAAAGTCTTGAATTTGTGTTACTGGAGGACTTCCTACTGAATTAATTTCTACGTGTTGAAAGCCATATCCGGTTTGGAACGCACTCTTATTGCTCAAAGGAATATTATAGGTAACATCACTACCTAATTTATCTGAGGTATAATTTGCCAAATCGAGGTTTTCCGGATCGATATGAGAATAATACGCTGTGATTCCTCGACCAATACCCGACTCTGTATAATACGGGTTGTAGTAGTTAATTGCATAGTTCGTACTATAAAAGCTGGTATTAAAATGAACACCTACATCTCGTCCCGTTCCCATCCAGTTATGCTGATCGATACTCGCATTCAATTCAGGGCCATTACTGCCATAACCAATAGAAACAGAGGCTTCGGCTGATGGTGCTTCTTCCACACTGACATTCATATCGACTTGGTTATTCGACTCAGGGACTTTGGTTGTTTGAACACTGACATTTTTTAAGTAGCCTAACACTCGTAATTGGCGCTCAGATTCTTTGATATTTTCTGACGTTAGCAATCCACCTTCATCTTGTTTAATCACATGTCTTAATACGTAGTCGGCTGTTTTAGTATTACCTGTAAAAGTAATTCGACGGACATAAACATGTCGTCCAGGATGAATAATAAAATCTACAAAAACAGTTTTAGTGTCATCGTCAATTTTCAAATCGGGGTTAATTTTGGGAAATCCATAACCAATATTACCATAAGCATCGGTCATTGCTGTCACTGTTTGAGTAATTTCTTTGCGTGAGAAAGTATCACCCTCTTTAAATTTGACTAACTTTTCTAAATCTTCTTTAGGCAGAATAAGTTTACCCGTTAAAGCATATCCTGAGAATGTATATTTTTTGCCTTCAGTAATCTTAACGTCAATATACACGTATTTTTTATCTGGGGATAAAAGCACTTGAGTGGAATCAATATGAAAACGCACATAACCGCGATCCATATAATAAGAACGCAATGATTCCATCGAGGCATTCAGCGCTTCTTTATTGTATTGATCCTCTTTCGTAAAATAAGTCAAAAACCCTATGGTTTTTAATGAGAATTGTTCCAATAATGTGCTATCCGAAAAAGCATGATTTCCAATAATGTTAATCTCTTTTATACGTGCCGAACGGCCTTCTGAAATATCAATTTTAATCGAAACGCGATTTTCCGAAAGGGGGGTAACTTCTGTATGAATTGATGCATTGTACTTCCCTCGATTATTGTATTCTTGCATTAATTGCTTCTCAAATTGCTCAAGCGCGGAAGGTCGATAAACCTGCCCTTTCACTAAGCCAATTTGCAATAAAACCGCGTTCAATTGTTCTGTCGTAATATCACTGTTACCTGTAACACTAATATCACCAATCGTAGGACGCTCCACCACTTCAATAATCAAAACATTACCTTGTCGCTCCAAAGACACATTTTGAAAGAAACCCGTTTCATAGAGATCGCGCAAAGTCTCGGCTTCCTTTACCCTATTCATTGTATCGCCGACTTTCACCGGTACATAATTTAAGATAGTTCCTAAACTAATACGATGCAAACCATCTACCTGAATGTTGCTAATAACAAAGGTATCTGGATTGGAAGCACTCGAAGCTCCTTCAGCGGCAAAAAGAGATGTCGAATAAGACATCAAGGCTACACATAAAACAAAAACTGCTAATATTGAATGAAAAATTCTCTTACTTGTTATCATCTTTTACTACGTACGTATGTATTTATTATTTTGAGCCCTAGCTGTTTCACGATAGACTCAACCGGCAAATATCATTAAAAACGGCCACAAACATAAGTGATACCAACACAATAAATCCAAAGCGGGCGCCCATGAGACGAGCTGCTTCGGAAACTGGGCGCCTAAGTATCACCTCAAAAGCACAATAAAGCAAGTGCCCACCATCTAAAATTGGAATCGGCAGTAAATTTAATACGCCTAAACTTACACTAATTAGAGCAATTAACGAAAGATAATAGGCTAATCCTAAGTGAATCGCCCGTGATGCTAACTGTGCCATACCAATCGGACCACTAATAGTTCGAAGAGAGATTGCACCGGTCAATAACTTCCCTATCATACGAACAGAAACATCTACTAAATTTATTGTTTCATTAAGCGCTGGTTTTACAGCATCTACGAAAGAATATTGTTCTTTTCTTAGCCAAATAGCCTCAAAATTTGAAGGTATTTCTGGTTCAACACCAATAAATCCATAAACTTGTTCACCTTGTTTTTTTTCGCCGGGATAAACAGTCACATCTTGCATCATGCCGTCTCGACGAAGAGTGAAAATCATCTTTTTATTGGGATTATCTTGCACAATTGGGAGAATGTTTAACCATTGATGAATCTTTTCCCCATTAATGGAAACAATACGGTCTCCTTTTTTTAATCCTGCTTCAGCACCCGGATAATTTTTAAATACATCACCAATAACAGGGGGAATAGAGGGCGTTGCTTGCTTAATTCCCAACGCAGCAATAACATCCCCTTCATCATTCAAATCTAAATGAGCTTCATTCAGCTCTGCAAAATGATAAGTTTCTGTCTTAAGATTATACAAACGTAGAACTACAGGCGCTTTTTCTCCTAAAGAGGAAGCAAGAATTCGGCGCACATCTTGCCAAGTATTGACCGAAACATCGTTAATACTCACAATTTCATCCATGTTCTCCAAGTGCGCAACTGCCGCTTCAGAACCAGGATCCACTTTTCCAATAATAGGCGCAAAGGAAGTAATGCCAATAATAAACATTCCCCACAATGCAAAAAATGCTAAAATGAAATTAAAAATTGGGCCAGCTGCAATAATGGACATCCGAGCCCAAACAGATTTTTTAGAAAAAGAAGCAGCGTTCAATATCTCTGGCACAGAATCTGTACTATTTTCCCCTAACATTTTGACGTATCCCCCTAAGGGAATTGCCGCTATAACAAATTCGGTTCCTTTTTTATCTACCCAACGAAGTAAAGGTTTACCAAAACCAATCGAAAATCGAATAACGCGCACACCACATTTTCTTGCCACATAAAAATGGCCAAACTCATGAAAGGCTATAAGGATACTTAATGCCAATAAAAAGAAAAAAAGTGTTGATAGCAAAGAAAACATCAGCCCCCACTACCATTCAGAAAAAAAGCCACAATGGTCATAGAAACCAATAAACTATCAATTCTATCGAGTATGCCTCCATGTCCGGGCAACAAACTTCCCGTATCTTTCACCTGCACACATCGCTTCAACATGCTAATAAATAAATCGCCTACTACAGCTCCCAGAATAGCCAAGGTACCTATAACTATCCAATGACTCCATCCAACTACTGCAGCAGCAAATTGTGCACCAAAATAAATCACAATCAATTCGCTTAAAATAAATCCACCCCAAAATCCTGCCCATGTTTTGTTAGGGCTTACCTGAGGTATTAACTTTCGCTTACCCCAAAATCTTCCTGCAAAATAGGCTCCTGTGTCCATCGCCCAGGTTAATAATAAAACACTCAGTAACCACCATTCCCCCTGAGGAAGTTGCTTTAAAAAGTAACAAGATACATTCGCAGCGACTAAAAAAGAAAAACCCAAAATAAGCACTGTAGGTAAAGAATGCCAGCGATGAGATGTTCGCGGATAAGTCAACAATGCGGGAATGAGGAGAATAAATAACCCTATCGTGAAATAAGATAAGTAATGGTAAATTTCGGGCCAAAAGAAAGAGCCTATCCAGGCAAGTTCAATAATGAGGACAAATAAAAATTTATGTATTTGTAGAGGCGAACAACGATGTGCAACAGACGGCAACAATCCTGCCCATTCCCAAGCAGCTAAACCGATAAAGACACTTAAAAAAATTGAAAAAATAATAGACGGTGCTGCAAAAATTATCCATAACACAGCAATAATTAAAACACTAGCAGTTAATAACCGAGATTTCATGCGTATTTACCTCCTTTTATCTCATCTGCTCAGAAATTTTTCCATAACGACGCTCACGTTTAGCAAACCATTCAATGGCTTCACACAATGTTTCACGACTAAAATCTGGCCAATTTTCTTCACAAAAGAATAGTTCTGTGTAAGCAATCTGCCAAAGATAAAAATTACTAATACGCTTCTCTCCACTTGTTCGAATAAATAAATCCGGCAAAGGAAGAGTCGCAGTGGCAAGATTTTTCTCAAAATTTTCAATCGTCATCTCTGAAAGGCTTAACGTTCCCTCTAGGGCTTGTTTAACCCATTTTTGCGCGGCATTCACAATATCCCATTGACCACCATAATTCATGGCTAATATCAGTCTCATTCCTTGATTTTGCGCTGTCAGCATTTCTGCAGCCGCAATACATTCCTGTAGTTCAGAAGAAAAAGCCGCTTTATCGCCAATAAATTCTAGACGTAAAGATTTCTCATGCAATTCCGGTACTTCATCTTGTAAGGTTTCAACAAATAACTCCATTAAAAAGCTGACTTCGTCTTCCGGTCTACGCCAATTTTCACTGCTAAAGGCAAATAAACTCAATGCTTCAACGCCCATTTCAGCACACGTTTTCACTACTGTTTTTACAGTCTTTAATCCAGCCTTATGTCCTGCAATTCGCGGCAGTCCTCGTTCTTTTGCCCAACGCCCATTTCCGTCCATAACAATAGAAATATGCTGCGGCAATTTTTTTGCCCAAACAACATTATTCATTAGAAGAAATACGTGTCAACGTATCCCCATCAAAATCTAACACCAGATGTTTTTTCGTCATTGCGCCATTGCCCAATCTATAGGTATAAGCATAATCCCAATGACTATCGCTAAAAGGTGTCATTAATAATGAAGTTCCCATGATACGTTCCACTTCTTCTTTTGTCATGCCTACTTGCAACCGATCAATTCGACTTTGAGGCAATAAATTTCCCTGTTGTACTTTAACTGGCGTACATGCCGCAACAAAGCCAAAAAAAAGTATAAACATAAGCGTTCGCACTAAACACAATTTCATCATATTTCTTTCTATTAAAATTCAAAATTTTTTATTATACTACAAAAAAATAAAAATGGGAGATTTAAAATTAATATAAACACTGAAGAATACAGAGAATACTTTGAGGTTCGTGATAATGAAATTGATATTCAAGGTATTGTCAGTAATACTCATTACATGACTTATTTAGCCCATGCGCGACACAAGTATATTCGTTCAGTTGGCATTGACTTTAATGAGTACACTTTACGTGGCCATCATTTTGTTTTATTAGATTGCCACATGCAATTTAAACACTCTTTAAAGCCTAATGACTTCTTTTATGTCACTTGTCGCATTGTTCCCACAGACAGCCCTATTCGTTTCGGATTTGAACAAAATATTTATCTTAAAGACTCTCCCCAATTAATTTTAAAAGCTCAGCTAACAGCCACCTGTATTAATCAAAATCCAAAACCTGGTGAAAAAAAAATTTTTATTCCTTCTGAAATTCAAGCAATATTAAAAGAAAATGTCTTCCATTCATAACCCTGCAATAAAAAAGGCTGGACTGAAAGTCACAGCACCACGCACAAAGATTCTTGAAATCTTTGAAATATCTGACAAGCGTCATTGGAGCGCAGAAGAAATTTATAAGAAATTAGTAGAAACAGGGGAAGACGTAGGTATTGCGACAATTTACCGTGTATTGACTCAATTTGAACAGGCAGGCATTCTGACAAGGCATCATTTCGGTGAAGGACACTCAATTTTTGAGCTTGACTCAGGCGAACATCATGATCATTTAGTCTGCGCAAAATGCGGACATGTTGAAGAATTTGTGGATGCTCTGATTGAAGAGCGCCAAAAAGAAATTGCGCAAAAAGCACATTACCAAATGTTGGATCATTCACTACATATTTATGGCCTATGCCCTACCTGCCAAGAAACACTTACTGAGAAAGAAAATGCACATACCTGAACAACTTGAACACATATGGAAAAATGGTCAGCTCACTTCTAGGCTTATTCAAGGACGTGAGAAAAAAGGAGCTGCATTCGAGCCTTATTTCAACTATTTACAACCTCTGCAACAAATTTCTCCTCATCACGCACTTATGTTATTACGAGGACGAAGAGAAAATATATTGCGCTTATCGTTTAAATTTCCCTTAGAAAACCCTAGTGCTACAGAACTGACCAAACAAGAAAAAAATCAAATAGATAAAGAGCTTTTCTTGCTTCTTCGAAATATTGCTGAAAAAAAAGCGGTTTCATTATGTGTTAATAACATACACGAAAAACTCTCTAACTCTTTGTCATCATACCCAAAAGAATCAAACTTTAGGCAAATTATTATGGGATTAGACACCCAGCTTCGCGCCATTGTAAAAGTTGCCATTATTGATGAAACAGGAAAATTTCTAGATGCGACTTGTATATCCCTTTATCCTCTTATAAAAGATTGGTATGGTTCTATCGCTGAACTTGCAAAGTTGATTATAAAATATGAAATAAAATTTATTAGCATTGGTAGCGGTCCTGCTTTTAGAGAAATTTCTCATCTCATTCATGACTTGATAAATATGTACCCTGATTTAAATATACAAAAACAAAATATGCAGATTACCGGTGTACCAGCGTACAATCCTGTAGAACTTATTGATGAGTCATTTTGGGAAGCCACTTCCATTGCGCGACGACTACAAGATCCTTTCACTGAATTGGTTAAAATTGACGTCTCGACTATGAATGCTGGCCCCTATCAACAAGATGTACGTCCCGAAATACTCAAACCGGCATTAGAATCTGCAATTCAAGAATATATTCACCATAAACCAGTTCCAAATTCTTCCTTTAAAAAGAGTACAAATTCGTCTCAAAGACCGCACCATAAAGCAAATTCATCAAAACATTCAGCAAAACCTCTGTTTAACTCTGCTATGGCAGATGCTTTATCTAAACTAAAATTAAGAGAAAAATCATGAAAAAAGAATCCAATGCAGCTTCAGGCAATCCACAAGGTATTGTCACAATCCAGACATTAGCAATGCCTGCAGATACCAATGCTTATGGAGATATTTTTGGTGGCTGGCTAGTTTCACAAATGGACTTAGCCGGCAATGTTCTTGCAAAACAACTTTCTCATGGACGCTCTGTTACCGTGGCTATTGAGTCAATGTCATTTGAACATCCGGTTCATATCGGTGACTTAGTGTCTTGTTATGTAACCCTAGTTAAAACTGGCCGTAGCTCCATGACCATCAAAATTGAAGTATGGACTAATGTTCACTTCTTAGGACGACGGAAGAAAGTTACTGAAGGTACATTTGTTTACGTGGCTATTGATGAAGACGGCCATCCTCGACCTCTACCCGCTGCGGCATCAAAAGATGTTTGAATCAAGCCTCGATTTTTCTGGGACAAATAACATTCGCCCTTGTTGGCCTATTGTTATGAGATGAATAATCATTAGACTTACAATGGACTCATCCGGCTTTGTAAAGGTTTTTTTTAATTTTGACAAAAATGGTTAAAAGATTGCATCCATATATCCGGCATCTTTTATTGAATTTATTTACATAAACTCGTGCCCTGATGAAATTCGCTCTCTATCTCCTCACTACTTTCACGACCTTATGGTCTTAGTCTAATACAGGTTTTGATAGAGAAGGTCTTACCTATTTTGTCATCATTTGTTATTTACCTTCGCAAATCAGAAATTTTTATAGTTTCAATGATTCATGCTGCCTCTCGATATTCTTCACCACTTTTTAATAGGGAAAGTGCGATACGTGCATTTTTATTGGCTAAAGCCACCACAGTGCAATTGTGGCCACGACGCGCCAATAGTTTATTAATCCATTGGCTTCGTGAATCTGTTTTTTTGGTAGATTTTAAAACAACAGAACGTGCTCCATGAATCAGCAGTTGACGAAGATAACTATCACCACGCTTGCTAATGCCTAACAGACGCTCTCGATTTCCACTTGAATGTTGCCTTGGAACAAGGCCTATAAAAGCACCAAAATGGCGGCCATTTTTAAATTCTATTGCCTGACCTGCGGCCACTATTAGCGCTAAAGCCGTGATAGGACCCACACCTTCAATTTTCATCACTCTTTGGCAATCTTCGTTTACTTTGACTAAGGCTTTTAATTGTTGTTCATAAGCAAGTATTTGCTCCGATACTTTTTGTAATAACTGATATTGCATTTCTAATAACGCTTTAAAAAAATCGGATAATCCATTTTCTTGCGCTCTATCGTAATAGCGAGGAACAGCTTCATGAAGTTTGGTGATACTCTGCGGAATAGCAATACCATATTCTAATAATAACCCTCGAATTTGATTGCTCATTTGCGTGCGTGTTTTGATACAGCTTTCTCTTAACCTCAGCAAACTTTGCATATCTTGTTGCTCAATGGTTTTATGAGAAACATATCGCATGCTTGGGCGACTTGCAGCTTCAACAATCGCTTCAGCATCATT